>SLSB01000452.1 GCA_007130675.1 Candidatus Hydrogenedentota bacterium
ATCCCGCCAAGGTGTTCATGGGGGACGCGGGCTCGATGTTTCTCGGGATCTTTCTGGCTTCCGAAATGCTCGATGCCGCGTCGCACGCCACCGCCCTGACGACAATTTTGATGCCCCTGGTCGTCCTTGGCATTCCCATTTTCGATATGCTGCGCATCATGCTCACCCGGGCCCGCACATCGGGGCGCATTTTCACGGCGGACAAGAACCATATTCACCACAGGCTGCTGACGCTGGGACTTTCGCATCGCGAGGTCGTGCTTTTCATGTACGGACTCAACGTGTATATGGGGATCATGGCTTTCTTGTATCAGCATGTCGCGAAGGAGTATCGCGGTTTGTACATCTTCAGCATTGCCCTGTTCCTGTTCATGGCCTTCTACCTTACGTGCCGTGACCATCGCAAGAACTCCGAACAGTAAACACAGGATACGCCGGGAGAATATGACCATGGAGACGATCGAATACGGCGGCTGGCCCAATTGCATTCGCCTCACAAACGGGACCTTCGAACTTGTGGCCACCACGGACGTGGGGCCGCGTATCATGCGCTTGGGCTTCACCGACGGGCAGAACCTCTTCAAGGAAGTCGAGGAACATCTGGGCCAGACGGGCGGAGACGAGTGGCGCAGCTACGGCGGCCACCGACTCTGGCACGCGCCCGAGGAGGCTCCGCGAACCTATGCGCCTGATAATGGTCCTGTTCAGCACACCTGGGATGGCGAGGCTCTGGTCTTGTCGCAAGACGTTGAAAGCGCAACGGGCATCAAGAAAGACATTCGCATCCGCTTCTTGAAGGACAACGCCACTATTCGCGTAGAACATACAATAACGAACACCAACTTGTGGGACGTGACGCTTGCCCCGTGGGCGTTGTCGGTCATGGCGCAAGGCGGCCGCGCGATTCTTCCTAACGAGGAGTATCGGCCGCATCCCGAGTATCTCTTGCCCGCCCGGCCGCTTGTGGTATGGCACTACACCGACATGAGCGACCCGCGATGGCTTTGGGGAGAGAGGTATATCCAGCTCACGCAGGACCCTGAAGTCGGCCAAGACAAGCAGAAGATTGGCGCGCTCAACAAACAGGGGTGGGCTGCTTACGTGCTCGATGGCGAGGTGTTCGTGAAGCGCTTCGCCTGTATCGAAGGCGCCGACTATCCCGACTATGGCTGCAATATGGAGATTTACACCGACGGCAGCATACTCGAGGTCGAAACTCTCGGCCCACTGACCCAGCTTGCCGCCAACGGCGGGACCGTAACCCACGTCGAGCACTGGGGACTTTTCAAGGCAGATGTCTCAGAAGACGAAGACGCGATCGGCGAGGTCCTGCTCCCGCTGGTGGAGCAGATGCCGCCGGTTTCGTGAGGAAGGCGGCCACCCCATACAGATCGAGCTCTAAAGCCTCGGAAAGATAGTCAGCGTTCTCGAATATCATACGCATACATATTATCGGCATGGCGCACGTAGAGGCGGCCGCCGCAGACAACCGGATGCGCCCAATATAACCCGCGCCCACCGCTGGGGACTTCGAACGAACTGACCTCTTCGAAGTGTTCGTGTGTAGCGCGAACGAGTCTCATTGTGCCGCGCTCCTCGAGCAAGTAGAGCATTCCGTCGGCATACGTGAGCGAGCCCTTGCCGCGTTCGTTCCAGAGCTGTTCGCCCGTCATGAAGTCCAGGCAGAACCACCCCCGCTCATTCTGCCCCGCGCCGTAGAGATACCCCTCGTGCAGAATGACTCCTCCGTGATGGTTATCCATAAGCGGACTTCTCCACACGGTTTCGGTTGTGACCCCGTTGTCTGAGGGAAGAAGCCTTAGGAGCATGCTGCCCCAGCCGTATCCGCTCGATGCGAACACGTAACCATCATGAAAGATGGGGTTCGTGCAATTGTTCGACCGGGCATTGCGCATGGGTTCCTGCCAGAGCAGCCTGCCCGTTTCGGCATCGACGCCATATAAGTACGCGGCACTCATACTGAGCACCTGGCGAAATCCTGCTGCATCGACGACGATGGGTGAATGGTAGGCTGCGCCGCCGGAAATCGCGTCGTTGGCCCAGATGACATCTCCGGTTGTCTTGTCCAGACACACCATAAAGGCTTTTCGACCCGCCGGGTTGACATAGAGCCGGTCTCCGTCAACGAGCACGGATTCGCTGTAGGCATACTGCGGCATTGGCGCCTCGAACTCCTCGCGCATATCGAGTGACCACCTCACGTCGCCCGTTTCTGCGTCAAAGGCCGTAAGCAGCCCTGTTTCGCCAACGTGGTAGAGGTTCCCCTCGTCGAACGTGGGCGTGCTTCTGGCGCCGGTGTAGGCCCGGGCGTGTGCTCTCGCGGATTCCCACGCCTCTCCGTTCGGTTGCTTCCACAGCAACTGGCCGTCGAGATCGTACGCATAGACAAACGTTTGATTGTCGGCTGTTCCCGCCGTGAAGAGTTTTCCACCGGCGATGGATACGGAGCTGTACCCCTCGCCGAGACCCGTGATCGTCAACACGTTGACGGGTCCGTCTTCCGGCCACGCTTTCAGCAGACCGGTTTCAGTGGATTTGTTCGTGCGGTCCGGGCCATGAAAACACGGCCACTCGAAGCGCTCATCGACTTGCGCAATCGCCGAAAATGACAGCGAGGCACAAAGCATCACCACAAAGAAGACAGGGAATTCCGGACGGAATTGAAGGCCATTCATCAGATTTCTCCGAGTTTTTGCAGACTCCGGCAATCGAGGTTTCCTGCCACAAGAGCAACAGGCCCCGGCATTCCAAAGGAAAGTGGCCCGCGAGATCTTCGGGCTCCGATGCGCCCATCGAAACGAAGCGCGCGGCTGGCGCAACTCTCGGAGGACTTTTTACCGCATACGGGTGCAGGGATCAAGTATCGTCTGTTGAAACGGTGCGCGTGGGCAGTACGTAGCTGACGGACTACAACTGCGAATGACTCCGCGTGACGCGAAAACTTTCCGCAGTCACCGTGCATGTTTTGCAGTCCGTGCTAAGCCCAGTTATAAGGACACGCAACCATATTGGACCCGAGGCAGACCCTGAAGAGAGGGCGTCTTTTCGAAAGACGACGCTCTCCGAGGAGGGAAAGTCACGGCCCGGCGCTGAAGTATGTTTAGATCAAAAAAAGTTGTGTCGAAGGTTGTAACTCGTTCTTTTACAATGCATTGTAATGCCGCTGGCAGATGGTAGCCGGACACGAAAGCAGTTTGATGTGAAAGCCGCGGGGCGTTTGTGGGATTTGCATGGTGCAACCCGGTGCGCTGTCAAAGACCCGCGAGATACATCCCGCTCGTCCACTCGCTGCGGGAATAATCGCGGCTCTTTTGCTGTAGCTCGTATGTAAGGTGCTTTTGCTTCACGCGTGGTGATGGAGTGCCGCAGGGAAGGACGCAGTAGGTCATGCATATTTTTGCCCCTCTTGACACAACACCTAGGGAAACCCGCATTTCACTCGTGCCGGATACGGTGTCTCGGTTGACTCGCAAGGGCCTCGAGGTGACTGTGGAAACCGCTTCTGGCGCCCGATGCGGTTTTGCCGACGGCGATTACGAGAAAGCGGGCGCCACCGTTGCCGCTGATCGCGTCGAGGCTCTGTCGAACGCCGACATCGTGTTGCGGCTGCACAAACCGCCTGTGGACGAAATCAGAGCCATGAAGCGCGGAGCCATTCATGTCAGCTTTCTTGATCCTTTCCACGAGTCCGAACTTATTGACGCGCTGACGTCGTCGGGTATCAGCGCGGTAAGCATGGAGATGATCCCGCGCACGACTTTGGCGCAGAAGATGGACGCGCTGAGTTCGCAGGCCAATCTCGCGGGCTATGTGGCCGTGATCCTGGGTGCATCGCGGCTTCCTCTCGCGATGCCGATGATGATGACCCCTGCTGGAACGCTCAAGCCCGCCCGGGTGTTCGTGATCGGGGCCGGGGTTGCAGGTTTGCAGGCCATTGCCACCGCCAAACGTCTCGGGGCGCGGGTTCATGCATTTGACACGCGGCCCGTGGTGGAAGAGGAGGTGCAGTCGCTCGGCGCGCGTTTTGTGAGAGTGGATTTGGGCGAGACCGGACAGACCGAGGCCGGCTACGCGCGCGAGCTGACCTTGGAACAGCAGGCCAAACAGCGCGAAGCTATGGCGGATGTATGCGCGCAGTCTGATCTGGTTGTGACGACGGCGAAACTCTTTGGAAGACGCGCGCCGCTCATTGTTACCGATAACATGCTCGAACGCATGCGGCCGGGCAGTGTCATTGTTGACCTTGCCGTTGAAACGGGCGGCAATGTCGAGGGCGTGCAACTGGACGAGGAAGTCGAGCGGCATGGGGTGCGTGTGTTGGGCTACGGCAACCTCGAGGGCCGCGTTGCGCTTCACGCCAGCCAGATGTATTCGGCCAACCTCGGCAACTTCGTTGAACATTACTGGGATGCCGACGAAAAGCGTTTCGAGCTTGATCCCAATGACGAGATCATTCGGGGGTGTCTGATTACGCATGGTGGGGCGATTGTGAATTCCGTGATTCGCGAGTTTCGCGGCGGGAAGGAGGGATAGAGCGCATGGGCGAGTTTATTCTGCTGTTGTTTACATTTGTGCTGGCGATTTTTCTGGGATTCGAACTGATTTCGAAGGTGCCGGCCACGCTGCACACCCCGCTGATGTCGGGCTCGAACGCGATTTCAGGAATCACCATCGCCGGGGCCCTTATCGCCGCGGGCGCTACCGACAGCCACTGGCTCAGCGTGGCACTCGGGACCGCCGCAGTGGCCTTCGCCACCATCAACGTCGTGGGCGGGTATCTCGTGACCGACCGCATGCTCGCCATGTTTAAAAGCAAGCAAGGAGGCCGGTCGTGAGTGCCGTTCAAATTATCTCGTCGCTCAGCTATATCCTGGCTTCGGGTCTTTTTATTTTCGGGCTGAAAATGCTGAGTTCCCCGGCGACAGCGCGGCGCGGGAACTTGGTTTCTGCCGTCGGGATGTTGATAGCCGTCGTCGCTACCTTGGCAGGAGGCGACATAATCAGCTACCAATGGATCGTGGTCGGCGTCATTGTCGGCGCGCTTGTCGGAGCATCCGCGGCCTTGCGCGTTCCCATGACGTCGATGCCGGAGTTTGTTGCGCTGTTCAATGGCTTTGGGGGCATCGCCAGCCTGCTGGTGGGCTGGGCCGAGTATCACCGGTCGGTGACCGCCGCTGCCGAGATACCGTTTGCCACGGCGCTGCCGATATATCTGGCGGTGCTAATCGGCGGGGTTACTTTCACGGGCAGCCTGATTGCCTATGCCAAACTCTCTGAGAAGATTGACGGGAAACCGACGCTGTTTACCGGCCAGCAAATTCTTAACGCCACTATTCTCATCGGGGTTGTGGCCTGTCTTGTGGCCTTTGTGGCAAGTCCAACGGGCCCTTACGCATACTGGTTTGTCGGAGGAGCCATCGGGCTGTCGTTCGTGCTGGGCGTTCTGGCCACCATTCCTATCGGCGGGGCAGACATGCCTGTGGTGATCTCGCTGCTCAACAGTTACTCGGGGTTGGCGGCTTGCGCAGCCGGATTCGTCATCAGCAACACCGTGCTGATCGTTTCCGGCTCGCTGGTCGGGGCCAGCGGCATTATTCTCACCAACATCATGTGCAAGGCCATGAACCGGTCGCTTCCCAATGTACTGTTCAGCGGGCTCGGGGCCGCTGTGAAAGCGGGCAAGGGATTCCATGGTGAAGCAAACCCGATTACGGCGCCTGACGCGTACTTCATCCTCGAGGCGGCCGGGTCGGTGGTGTTTGTTCCCGGCTACGGCATGGCAGTGGCGCAGGCCCAACACGTTGTGCGCGAGCTGGGCGAATTGCTCGAGAAAAACGGCGCCGAAGTCAGCTACGCCGTACATCCCGTCGCGGGCCGCATGCCCGGGCATATGAACGTGCTTCTGGCCGAGGCCAATGTTCCCTACGAGGAGCTTGTCGAGATGGACGAGATAAATCCACGTATGGACAACGTGGATGTGGCCGTGGTCATCGGAGCGAACGACGTCGTTAATCCCGCTGCGCGCACCGACGAGTCGAGTCCGATCTACGGCATGCCAATCATCAATGTCGACCATGCCCGGACCGTGTTTGTGTTGAAACGGTCGCTGCGCTCGGGGTTTGCCGGTGTCGACAACCCCCTGTTTTTCAACGAGAACACGCGCATGCTGTTTGGCGATGCGAAACAGAGCATTTCGGCCCTGGTCACCGAGTTCAAAGAGATGTGAGCACGTGGTTGCTCGGGCAATGCCGTCGGCATCAGGGGAAACTCCGTTCGAGTAGGACATAGTCTCCGGCACCACACGACACGCAAACACTTTGACATGCCAAGCCGGTTGTTCTACACTGGGCATCTAATCATAATCTGGCCGTTTGCAAGAACTTACGTTGTAACGGCGACGCGGAAACCCGGAGAAATGCCATGACATCCAGCCATGAGCACGAAAAAGACAAGGCGATGGAACTCGCGGAGGATTCACGCCAGACCGAGCATACGTATCCCAGCTTTGTGGCCGAGCTGTTCAGCGGTGATGTCCGCTGGGACCTGCTCCATCCTTTTCCCGAGCAAAGCGCCGACGACAAACGCATGGGCGATGAGTATATCGAGAGAATCCGGCGCGTTTTGGAAGAGTACATTGATCCTTCGGAGGTAGACCGATCGGGCGAACTCCCCGAGGAGGCGCTGGTTGCTTTAGCGGATGCAGGTGCCTTCGGATTGAAAATCCCGAAGGAATACGGTGGACTGGGGATGTCTCAGACCAACTACAACCGTGTCATCGCTTTTGTTGCGAGCTACTGCAACTCGACCGCCGTGTGGTTGTCGGCCCATCAAAGCATCGGCGTGCCACAGCCGCTGAAAATGTTCGGGACCGAAGAGCAGAAGCAGAGATATTTGCCACGTTTGGCGAAAGGCGCGGTGTCTGCGTTTGCTTTGACCGAACCGCATGTGGGTTCCGACCCCGCCCGGATGCGCGCCAAAGCTGAGCTGTCCGAGGACGGCTCGCATTACACCCTGAACGGCGAGAAATTGTGGTGCACCAACGGCCCTTCCGCGGAGATCCTGATCGTCATGGCCTTGACCGCACCGAAAATCGTCAAAGGCAAAGAAAAGCCACAGATAACCGCCTTCATCGTTGAGGCTGCGGACCCTGGGTTCGAGGTGGTCCACCGGTGTTCGTTCATGGGCATTTGCGGCATTTCCAATGGATTGATTCGCTTCAACGACATGAAAGTGCCCGTCGAGAACGTCATCGGCAAACCCGGGCAGGGACTGAGAATCGCCCTGACCACTCTGGATACCGGCCGCCTGACCGTGCCTGCCGCCTCCAGTGCCGCAGGAAAGGTCTGTATGCATTTCGCGCAGGACTGGGTAAACGAGCGGGTGCAGTGGGGTGCGCCAATCGGTAAGCACCAGGCGGTCGGCAAGAAACTGGCGGAAATGGCTGCCGACACGTTCGCGATGGACAGTATGGATTCCCTGGCGTGTGCGATGGTAGACCAGGGCGGGGTCGATGTGCGCCTCGAGGCGGCCATGGCCAAGTATTACTGTACGGAGACGGCGTGGCGCATTCTCGATGATTTCGTGCAGGTGCGGGGCGGCCGCGGCTACGAGACGGCCGAATCGCTGGGCGCGCGCGGCGAAGTGCCCATCCCGGCCGAACGCATGCTGCGAGACGCCCGTATCTCGCGGATCATCGAGGGCACAAGCGAAATCATGCGCCTGTTTATCGCGCGCGAGGCGATGGATGTGCATGTCAAGCGCATCATGCCCCTCATGATGGGCAAGGGGCCAAAGGGCAAGCTTCTTTGGGAAGCATTCAAGTTCTATGTCAAATGGTATCCCAAGGCGTGGCTGCCCGCGGGCATTTCCGCCAGGCTCGAACATCTCTCGTCGCAAAATCAGGACCATCTGGCCTACGTCGCGCGCACGAGCAAGAAACTGGCGCGCACCATGTTTCACACCATGGCGAAATACCGGCAGAAGCTCGAGCGCGAGCAGTTGATTCTGCAAGCCTTTGTTGATATCGGCACGGACCTGTTCGCGATGGCGGCGGTGCTGGCGCGCGCGGAACACGAGTTGAAAGCCCGTCAGGACGACGAGCACCTCCAGAATCTCGTTGACCTGTTTTGCACCAATGCACGCATGCGCATCAAGGACAGCTTCAGGAGCGTGAAAGAACCCCGTGGCAAGGCCATTTACAAGATTTCTTCGGCTTTTATGGAAGGGCATTACCGGTGGATGATCGACGGTGTATATACCGATTTTCCGCCCGCAAGCCGGCCCGCGCGCATGATGGATACTGGCGTCGCCGAGCAACCCGAGCCGCCGCAGCCCGTTGACGAAGAACAAACTGAGGAAGAATCGCCCGCCACGCAGGGCTGACGCCGCAACATAGGAACGTATATCCCTTGGTTTTCACGACGCAGACTTGGGTGTTGAACCACCCGGCAGGTCAGATAAGGTTGGTTGGCATCTTTGGAGTGCGGTGGCTTGCCACCGCTTTTCTCGATGCGCACGGCCCGTTGAACGAAGTGTGGTTACACGCGATCCACTGCCCGGCAAGCCGGGCGACACCAAAGCGGCGGCAAGCCACCGCACTCCAAAATGATATCCTTTCTGTAGTGTAGTCTCGACTGCGCGATACATGCCGCCGGCAATCCTCCGCAAAATGTCGTCCCGTTCGTCAGGGCACCGAAGGCACCCGGCGCTGACTCCGTTCTTGCCTATCTAACGACTTGAATTCACGCCGCCTTTTTTCTTTGCCGTCAACGGTATGGTAGTCTGCCGGGAACACGTGATCACTGCTGCCGCGCCCGAGTGAGGGAGTTACGCATGACTATGAAACGCTTAACAACCGTCTGTCTTCTCCTTGTCTTGATCGCACCGCTGGCTGTTGCGGCCCCAACCACCTTTTTTGTCGCGCCTGACGGGGACGATGCCCATGGGGGAACCGAGGAAGCCCCTTTCGCGTCGCTTACACGAGCCCGCGATGCCATCCGTGCGCTGAAAGCTGCCGGAGACTATCCCAGCGAGGGGGTGCAGATAATGCTCCGCGGCGGACGGCATTTCTTGACCGAAACATTCGTGCTCGAACCCGAGGACTCGGGCACGCCTGACGGTCTCGTCGTATACAGAGCCTATCCCGGTGAAGCACCGCTAATCAGCGGCGGAGCGCCCATCGAAGGCTGGGAAGAACAGTCCGAGGGGCTGTGGACGGCTCAACTCGAGGAAGTTGCCGCGGGACGCTGGTACTTCCGCCAGCTTTTTGCCGGTGAAAGGCGCCTCCAGCGCGCCCGTATGCCGAACGAAGGTTTCTTCACGACGGCCGGACCGTTGAGCGCATATGCCGATCTTGCCGAAAACCGCTACGGAGGGTATGCCAACGTGGGCAGGCTGCGTAGAGAACAGCCTGCCGTGTTCTGCGGATTCTCCTTTCGGCCGGGAGACTTCGCCCTCTGGGAAGATATCGCGCAGGCCGAGATCATCACATATCATAGTTGGGAATGCTCGTGGCAATCTGTCCGCGAACTGGACCTCGAAGCGCACGACGTGCATTTCAACACGCCATGCCGGTATCCGATCGGCTTCTTCTCGCCTCATTGCCGCTACCGCATCGAGAACATCGCCGCTGCCCTCGATAGGCCCGGCGAGTGGTATCTTTCCAGCACCTCGGGGCAGCTTTCATACCTGGCCGCCCCCGGCGAAGACCCGCGAACCATGGATATGCTCGCGCCGCGTCTCGAAAGACTTGTTACATTTGCCGGTGAGCCCGAAACCGGCGCATTTGTCGAGCATGTGCGATTCGAGGGCATCGAGTTCGCCCATGCCGCCTATCCCATGGGCATCTACGACGTAGCGCCGAACTGGCCCGAGCCCGTTCTCGAGACGCATCCCGATTGGCCGCGCGATTTCTGGCCCGGGTACACCGATGCGCAGGCCGCGCCCCGTTGCGGCGAGGCCATCCACCTGCGTGGCGCGCGCGACTGTGCGTTTCAGGGTTGTATCGTGCGAAATGTGGGGGCCTATGCGTTGGCTATTCGCGAGGGATGCCGCAATATTCACGTGGACGAGTGCGATTTCTATGACCTGGGCGGCGGGGGCGTGTTGATTGGCGTTCCCATCAGGCAGGTAGAAGCCGCCAATTTCCCCCGTGAACTGGCCCCGTCGCACAACCGCGTGACCCGGTGCACGATCCGAAGTGGGGGAGAGGTGCATCCCTCGGCCGTGGGTATCTGGATTGCGCAAAGCCATCACAACACCATTTCCCACAACGAAATTGCCGAAATGGGCTACACCGGAATCAGCCTCGGGTGGACCTGGAACCGCGACCCCAATTACTCGGACAACAACCTTCTCGAAGGCAATCACATCCACAACGTGCTTCGCGCGCTCGACGACGGCGGCGGCATCTACACGCTGGGCGTGCTCGAGGGCTGCGTGTTTCGCGAAAACTACATCCACAACATCCACAAGGCCGAAGGCACTGTCGGCGCGCCCGTCAACGGCATCTTCTTCGACCAGGGCAGCCGCGACATCGTGGTCGAACGCAATGTCATCCGCGATACCGACGCACCGGTCCGATTCAATCAGTGCCAACGCGAGGACATGGTCTGGCGCGATAATTTCTTCGATACCCCTCTCGAAGGCGAAGCTGAATCCATCGCCGCCGCCGCAGGGCCGTGAGCGGCGCACACATGACACTAGAAAAAACGGTTCAAGGGAACCGACCGGTGTCTTGCCC
>SLSB01000321.1 GCA_007130675.1 Candidatus Hydrogenedentota bacterium
CCGGAATTGCATCGCGCAGAAAACGGTAGACCTGCAGCATGTAAAACGGCGTGTCATTGGGCAGCCGGACATAATCGCCCAGCGCCCCCTCGAACCGCGACACATCCTCCGGCGCCGAATGCGCCCGCACGGGACTCTCGCGAAACGTTTCCGCCCGCACCGGCGTCTTCGTGTGCGCACCGCCCCGCGCATTACCCCATAACCTGTCCAACCAGCGTGCCATGTTCACTCCCCACTGTTTCCGGCCACGTCTACCCAAATAGGCGGCGCGTTGCCTGTGAAATGGCACGGGCTGGCATCAAAAAGGGTTGAAATGAAGAGACTTGCGCACCCAGACCCCCCGCCCGGATGTGTGTTGCAAACAGACCGGAAACGGACGGCGCGGCCCTGGGGGCCGCTCAAGCGCGGAAGGCGCTTTCAGGTGTAGCGTCCGGCCGCCCGGGATCGCCGAGCGCCAGCTCGGCATTTTTTCGTCTTGCGCCCTTTGTATCCGTGGCTCAACCTCTTTGCGTGCGTTCAACCAGCTTGCGCTTTCAGCGCTGCGGGATGTGGGGGTGATCGGAACCGGGGCGGCGTCATGCGGGGCGCATGCCTTCCCCCGGGCTATAACAGATCGCGCCGTTGGCGCTTCCGCTGTGGCGTGGTCTCCTGACCGCGCCACTCTCACGACCGGAGGTCTCCAATCCGGAAGGCGGGCACGTTGTCCAACCCACGCCTTCGGCGCTCGTAGCACGGACATCTTGCCCGTGGGCAGCCCCGCAAGGGGCAGCCTGGAATGGCCCGGGGCAAGGAACGCGCTCGCGCGTGACGCCGCCCCGGGATCAACGATTCCCCCGTTCCGCAGCGCTGAAAGCGCGAGCCATATGACGGGCGGGAACATGTGATCTTCCGACCGCTTCACCCCTGCGGCCGCTGGTCTCCAACGCATGCGGCCTCGGGTCCGCCGGGCGTTATGCGTCGCGCTGGCGCGCAAGAACCGTGCTAACAAACGCCGTCGCCGGGTGGTCCAGGCTCACGTTGGGCGAGTCGTGCATGGGACTTCACATTGCACCCAACACTACGGACGCCCGCCGATGCCCGGCAGGGCAAAAAAATCGCCTGTGCGTTCGATCCATGCGGCGAGGCGATCCTGCAGAGTTTTGCGCTGTCTTCTGAAGCGCCCGTCGTGGGCGAGGTTGGCGAGTTCGAAGGGGTCCTCATTGAGGTCATACATCAGCCAGGGCTGGCCCTCGAGCACCGCATATTTCCAGCCGTCCTCGGTCACGATGCCCCGCCAGGGGCGTTCCCGGTCCGGCGCAAACCCAAAGGTGTACCCAGGGTCGACGAGTTGCAGATACGCCGAATCGGGGCTTTCCCCACCGCCGGATTCGCCGCCTTGGAACCGCCCCGAGTAGTCGTGCCCGCGCATGTGTTCCGGCACAGGCAACCCGCACAGCCCCAGGGTGGTCGGGGCCAGGTCCACGTGATTAATCAGGGAATTCCAGAACCCATCGTCGCGCGGACGACATGGCATGCCGCCCTTTGACACGAGAAACGGCGTCCGCAGCGACTCCTCCCAGGGCACGCACTTCAGAGTGCGCGCGTGCGAGCCATGCATGTCGCCGTGGTCCGAAAAAAACACGATGTACGTGTCCTCCAGAAGGCCTGCAGACGCCAATGCTTCGACAATCCGCCCGACGTTCCAATCCAGGTTTTCGATCATCGCATAGTAACCGGCCAAGTCGCGCCTTGCCTCCTCCTGAACCCACGCGATCGGCGGCACATTGGGCCGGAGGCGGATGTCTTCGGCCCGGTGCCGCGCCGTCCATTCGTGCGGCGCCTCGTAGGGCGAGTGGGGCGGTTGCACGGACATCACCGCGAAGAACGGGGTCTCTTCTTTCCGCGCGCGCGCCGCCCCCCGCTCGGTCAGGAAGGCAATGAGCAAATCGGTAATGGCGTCTGTCTCGTACGTTGGCAAGCGGAACAGTTGGATCGGCTCACCCGTGAAATCATGACCGTGAAGCCAGCAATCCCATTGGGCATTGTTGTTTTCGTAGCCCAGCCAGAACGCGAAATCTCCCCGGCGGTCCGGGCGCACGAACTGCTTCCCGCTACTGCCCGCATCGCCGACGTTGGCCGCGCCGTCAACGTGCCATTTCCCAAAGTATGCGGTGCGGTAACCCGCTTCATTGAATGCGGTAGCGATGGTCGGCAGCCCCTCCGGCATGGCATGATCGTGGCCTGGGCAGCACTCGTGCGGGTACCGGCTCGTCAGCATCGAGCCGCGATACGGCGTGCACAACGGGGATCCCGCAATGGCCGTCGCCCCCGCGCCCGCGAGCCGGTCGAGATGAGGCGTTTCGAGGTTCGAATCACCGGCGCACCCCAACGCCTGACCGCGGTGCTGATCGCCCAGGATCCACAACACATTTGGACGTCTCGTATCGCGCTCCTGCTCCGGCATCATCTGCACGTGTCCGGCGCTTGTGCGTCGCGCTGGCGCGCAAGAAACGTGCGTACAAACGGCGTCGCCGGGTGGTGCAGGATCTCGTCGGGCGTGCCGATCTGGTGGCAGGCGCCGTCTTCAAGCACGGCGATCCGGTGGGCCAGCGCGAGTGCCTCTTCCTGATCGTGGGTGACGTAAAGGGCCGTAATGCCGAGCCGCGCCTGCAGCTCGGCCAACTGCTGGCGCGTGCTGTACCGCAACTCGGCGTCGAGGTTGCTCAAGGGTTCATCG
>SLSB01000241.1 GCA_007130675.1 Candidatus Hydrogenedentota bacterium
AACCTTTCTCTCGAGGTCGAGCCGCTTACGGGCGAGGCGGGGTCCCTGCCCGCGGATGTGGTGCATGTGGGCCGGGTCCGGTACCTCGACAAGCGGACTACCTACTCGGCCACCGAGTACATCGCGAACCTGCCGAAGTATGTCGAGCCGCGCAATGCGTTTGAAACGCTTCCGCAAGGGGTGACACAGACCTTCTGGCTGACGGTGCGGATGCCCGAAGACGCCGCGGCGGGACTGTATCGCGGCGAGGCTGTGCTCCGGGCATCCTTCGAAGGAGACAACACCGAATTCCGGGTGCCGTTGACGGTCCGCGTACTGCCATTCACTCTGCCCGAGGCCGAGGGCTATTTCATCGGGGAATACTACCGCGCGTGGGAATATCAGCCGGGAGAAGAAGGCGTCGCGCGTATGCGAGAAGACCTCGAGGACATGCGCGGCCGCGGCATGACCTCGGTCGGGCTGTGTTTCGGGCTGGACATCAACAGAATCTCGGTCGAAAACGACCACGTAGACCTCGGATTCGACGGCACCTCGCAATTCGAGCAGTTTATGGACCTCTACCGCGACCTCGAGTTCCCCATGCCGCTGATCATGCTGTCCGACAGCGGCCAACCCGTCGCGAACCGGGTGGCGCCTTATGGCACGCCCGAGCACGACGCGGCCTACAAAGCGTTCTGGCGCGCGGTACAGGAGGCCTGCGCCGCCCGAGGCTGGGCGGAGCTCATCGTGCAGCCCGTGGACGAGCCGGGCTGGAAGAGCCAGGAAATCAAGGACCGCAATGTCTACTATCTTAGGCTGCTCAAACAGATACCCGGCATGCGCACCGAGGTCAACGGTCCGGGAGACGCCTACTTCCACGAGGTGGCCGGCCCGTATTCGGATATGTGGAACTACAACGGCGCGGTCGCCCCGTTTGATCAGCTCGAAGAATACAAACGCGACCATATCATCGCGTTCTACAACAACGACGTCGAGGGCTACCGTCCCGAGGTGCAGCGCTACGCCGCCGGGATATTCCAGCTCGCTTCGGGGATTCAGGGGGTCTACAACTGGGAGTACCGGGGCGGCCGCAACGACCTCTACAACGATTTCGACGGCGACAGCGGCGACTGGGTGCATTACTACCTGCCGCAAGGCGATTCGCTCGGCGGCCCGGCCCTCGGCTGGGAAGGCGCACGCGAGGGCGTTGACGATCTGCGGCATCTCATCCTGCTCGAGGCCTGGATTGCCAGAGCGCGCGAGACCCACCCGGATGCGCCCGCCGTCTCCTCCGCCGAAGCGCTCGTCGAGTACTTGCGCACCTCGATCGAGGCGACGCCCGCCGTCCGCGGCCGCGCCGTCTGGACCTTTACCGCAGCAAGAGACCGTGAAGGCTTCGAGATTGACGACCCCGAGGCGGACCGGTTTATCGGAGGGCTCCTGAAGCAGCCCAATGGCTGGACGCATGCCGATTACGGCCGCGCGCGGTGGGCCGTCGCCCGTGCGACCCTCGAGCTCATGGCATTATCTGGCGAAAACGTCGCCATTCCCGCGGGGGAGGCGTCCGCTGCGCCACAGCTCGAGTTTTTGGGCGCGGTGCCCTATCCGGAAAGGACCCCCACCACGGCGGCGACCCAGGGAACGGCCGCGCCCACGTATGCCATCCCGCGATTGTCCGCCGCGCCGCAACTCGACGGCGATTTGGATGATGACGCATGGCAGGAGGCCCTGCACATCCCCGCATTCGGCACCATGGGCGGCGAAGAGGGGACATTTGTCCAGACTGAGGCCTATGTTGGATGGCACGGCGAGTCGCTTTACGTGGGCATGCGTTGCTTCGAACCTAACCCTGCGGGCATCGTCGCGCGGCTTCTCGAAGACGGCGAGCCCGTTCACCTGGACGACTGCGTCGAGGTATTTCTGGATCCGGCACGCACCCGGTCGGAGTTTCTCCAGTTGGTTGTTAACTTGAGAGGCGTGCAGAACTCGCTGGATACGGTCGGGCAGCCGTGGCCGGACCGGGTCCCCGTGGCGACGGCCGTGGATGAAAGCGAATGGCGTGTCGAGATGGCCATCCCGCTGCGCTATGTTCTGGCTGACGGTCCTGCGTTCGGATTCAACCTGGCCCGCGAACGGCGCGCCGGCGGCGACCTCGAGTTGACCTGCTGGAAACCCACCGGAGCGAGTTTTGGCAACCCCTCGCAATTTGCCGTCGTGGCGCTCGACGATGCCGATGACGTGGTGGCCGCATTGCCGCCCGCCGCCCCGAAACTGCTCGTCCTGCGCGAGGCCCCGGCCTTTGCACTCTCGAACGGCGTGCTGCATCTCGAGGCCGAATGGCAGGGCCCCCCGTCGGAACTCGACGACGGCGACATACAGGTTACGCTCGAATCCGAAGGACAGACCGTGGCAACCGCCCGCTTCCCTTCGCCCGCGTCCGCGCGGTTCGCGTTCGCGCTCGAAACTGCCAGCCTGCCTGCCGGAGCCGCACGGCTCGAGGTCGAGCTTCTGGGCGATGGTGACACCGAACTCAGGCGCGCTGCCCGCGAATTGCAGGTCTTGCCCGGCTTTGCCGAGTAGAATCCACGGCATCCCCAATCTTCCTGTTCACTGCGGGGATGCCCGCCCGGTATCGTTCCAAAATCACCGGGTAATCCGAAGCCAAAGTGCGCAAAGACGGATTCTGGAGGCCAGTCAGCAGTCCAATGAGGTGGCATGGGCATCTTGCCCATGAA
>SLSB01000220.1 GCA_007130675.1 Candidatus Hydrogenedentota bacterium
CCTCGCCGACAAGACTATTATGATCGTTGGGTCGGGGAAGATGGGGGAGAGCACGCTGAAAAGTCTCACCGCGTTCGGGGCAGGCCAGCTCCTGCTGGTGAACCGCAGTCACGAAAAGGCTGTGGCGCTCGCCGAGACGTTTGGCGGCGAAACCATCCCGTTCGAATCGCTCGCCGATACGCTGTACCGTGCCGATATTGTCATCACGTCGACCGCTGCAACAAGCCCGATCCTGACGCCATCGCATTTCCAGCAGGCCCTGCGCGAGCGGTCCAATGCCCCGATGTTCGTTATCGACATCGCCGTGCCGCGCAACGTGGCCCCCCGAGTCAATGAGGTCGACAACGTTTACCTCTATGATGTGGATGCCCTCGAGCGCGTCGCGAGCGAGAACCTCGAGGCGCGGCGGGAAGAAATCGCCGTTTGCATGAAAATCGTGGAAGAGGGCGTCGAGAAGTTTGTGCGGTGGATGCAAAGCCTCGTCGCCGAACCGGCCATTCTGTCAATCTCGGAAGAATTGCACGGGATTCGCGAGCGCGAGCTAACAAAACTCTTGGCCGCATATCCCGACATGCCCGAGGACCAGCGCGAAGCCGTCGCCGAGATGACCCGGCGCATGGTCAACACCATTCTCCAGCGGCCCATGGCCCAGTTGAAGCACGAGGTGGTCACCGAAGACCCCAGCTTTGTCCTGCAACTTGTCCGCCGGATTTTCGGATTGAAGGAGACGTGATGCGCAGGCGAATCGTCATTGGAACACGCGGAAGCCGGCTGGCGATGTGCCAGTCCGGGCTGATAGCCAATGCATTGCGCGTCTTGGGGCCGAGCCTCGAAACCGAGCTCGCCGTCATTCGCACCACCGGCGACAACATCACCGATGTGCCCCTCGCACAGGTCGGCAGCAAGGGACTTTTCACCAAGGAGATCGAGGATGCTTTGTTGGCGGGTGAAATCGATCTCGCCGTGCACAGCATGAAAGACCTGCCCACGGAACTTCCCGAGGGGTTGTGCATAGGCGCTGTGCCGAAGCGCGAACAGGCCTGCGACGTTCTCATCAGCCGCGAAGGGCTGGCGCTCGACCAGTTGCACTTCGGCGCGCGTGTGGGCACCTCGAGTCTGCGCCGTACGGCCCAATTGCGGGCGCACCGCGCGGACCTCGAGGTGGTCCCGATTCGCGGGAATGTGGACACGCGCCTCCGCAAGGTGCGCGAGGAGGAAGTGGATGCGGCGGTGCTCGCCGGGGCGGGTTTGAACCGCCTCGGTCTCGCGTATGAGGTGACCCAGGTACTATCGGCTGAAATCATGTTGCCCGCGCCCGCACAGGGCGCTTTGGCCATCGAAGTGCGCGAGAACGATGCGGAACTCCTCGCGCTTCTAACGCGACTGGAAGACCCCGACAGCCGGGCCGCGGTGACGGCCGAGCGCACCTTTCTCGCGGCGATGGAAGGCGGCTGCCAGGTGCCGCTGGGCGCTCTGGCAACCCGGCGCGCAGACGAGATAGTGCTCGAAGCCTGCGTTTGCAGCGTCGATGGCGCTACAATCCTGCGTTGCACCGCGGCAGCGGCCTTCAAACACCCGGAAGAGGCCGGATTCAAAGCTGCCGAGACGTTGCGTGAACAGGGCGCGGATGCCCTCCTGGATACTTTGCGATGACGGCGCGATACGGCAAAGTCTATCTGGTCGGCGCTGGGCCCGGCGATCCGGGGCTCATCACTGTGCGCGGACGCGAATGCCTGGCGCGCGCCGATGTGGTGATCTACGATGCACTGGCCAATGCTGAGCTTCTCGAGGTGGTCCGTCCCGGCGCGGAACGCATCTTTGTTGGCAAGGAACGTGATCGGCACACCCTGATTCAAGAGGAGATCAACCGCCTTCTACTCGAATGGTCTGCGAAGGCCGAGCATGTTGTGCGGCTCAAAGGCGGGGACCCCTTCGTATTCGGCCGGGGAGGCGAGGAAGCGCTGCTGCTCGCTGAACATGGGATTCCCTTCGAGGTTGTGCCGGGAATCACGGCGGGACTGGGTATTCCCGCCTACGCCGGCATTCCCGTTACGCATCGCGACATGGCGGCCAGTGTGACTCTCATTACCGGCCATTGCCGAGGCGGGGAACCGCCTGCCTCGCTTGCGCTGGACAGGATCGCCCTCGATGGCACGCTGGTGTTTTACATGGGCGTGAAGAACCTGCCCCATATCGTCGACGAGCTGCGGCGTCTCGGCAGGCCCCCGGCCACACCGGCCGCCGTGATCGAGTGGGGCACATACGGGCGGCAGCGAACCCTTCTCGCCACGCTCGATACCATCGCGGCGCGCAGCGCCGAGGCCGATGTGGAACCGCCCGCCGTGGTTGTGGTCGGCGAGGTGGCGCGTCTCCACGAGGCCATGCCCTGGTTCGAACACCGGCCCCTGTTTGGCAAGCGCATCGCCGTGACGCGCGCGCGAGCACAGGCCAGCGAACTCGTGCGCATCCTGCGCGCGATGGGCGCCGATGTGTTCGAGTTTCCCGCCATCGAAATCGTGCCCGTTGAGCCCGGCGAGGATTTCGGCTACATCGGCGACTACGACTGGGTGGTGCTGACGAGTGTGAACGGCGTCGATATCCTGTTTGACCAGCTCGACGCCCAGGGACGTGACGCCCGCGACCTGCACGGCGTCAAATTGTGCGTGATTGGCACGGCCACGGCCGATGCCGTGCGCAAACGCTTTCTACGC
>SLSB01000495.1 GCA_007130675.1 Candidatus Hydrogenedentota bacterium
ACTACTATGCCCCGCAGCTTTACGACCCGAGATGCCACGTCATTCAAGCTATCGCCGAAGACGGCGAGGCCATCGCCACCCTGATCAACTATGCCATTCACCCGGAAGTGCTGAGTTCGAGAGGCGGCATTCTCAGCCCTGACCTGTGCGGGCCGCTGTACGACCGCGTCGAGGAACAGGGCGGCGGCACGGCGGTATTCATGAACAGTGCGTTGGGGGGCATGGTCACCGCCGATAACCGCGGCCCCGACGGCCGGAGTGTTCGGACTTGGGAGGAGTGCGTGCGCATTGGTACGCTGTTGGCCGATGAGGCCCTGCGCATCGTCGCCGATGCGCCGGTCCAGGACAATCCCCAGTTGTACTGCGTGGCAAGGGATGTCACCTTCGATGTGGATTCCGAGGAAATCCGGATGATCGCCTCGATGTCCCCCGTCGGGATGACCATGAACCCTGACAACACCGTGACGACGCAACTGAACCTCGTCAACATCGGCAACGCGCAGATACTCACGATGCCCGGCGAGGTAATGCCCAACATCGGGTACTATCTCAAACGCAACATGAACGGCGAACACAATTTTCTGTTTGGCCTGACCAACGACGCCTACGGCTACATCATGGCCAAAGTCGACTGGAACAGCTTCAGGCGCTACACCTACGTATCGTCGCTGAACCTGGGCGAGTACGCCGGCGAGCGGCTCATTGAAGAATCCTTGATCCTGGTTCGCAGAAGTCCACTACCGGACAGGGTGGAGCGGGAAGCTGAATGAGAACACTCATTATGCGCCGTAGATGCCCAGGGGCTCGTTGCTGCGCCATCTCCCCTCGGTGAAGTCTGGAAACTCGACCAGTGCGCCGCCTCGAGCCACAGAGTCGATAGACAGCGGCACGATCGCGCTCCAGGCGGCGGCGTCGTAGACATCCTGGGGCGGCTGGGTTCGGTTGCGGACGGCTTTAATGAACTCGTAGACGGTGATGTAGTCGCTGCCGCCATGCCCGCCGTGCCGGGCGGCCTCCTCGGCTAGCTCGGTCCAGAGGGGATGCGGATACCGCTCGAGATACGGCGCAAAGTCCTCGTACGTCTCGTGCTGGGGTGATGTGCCGTGGATGTAAATCTTGTCCATACTGCCCATGTACAGCCCCTGCGTCCCCTGAAGGCGCAAAATCAGATCGTACGGGCGCGGCGTGCAGACGTCGTAATATAGCGTCACCGTCAGGCCGTTGGCGGTCTGGAGCAACGAGGTGTTGATGTCTCCCTTGAGGTACTCGCGCTGGGCAAGAGGGTGCTCGGGACCGAATTTCTCGATCATGTGCTGGCGCACGCCCACCGGCCGGGTGCTTACGCTCGAGAGGGCGGTGAAACGGTCGCCGCGGTTGATGTTCATCCATTGCGCCACAGGGCCAATCGGATGCGTCGGGTAGAGGTTTCCGTCCAGATGCTGATACAGATCCGTGCGCCAGGTCGGGTTGCCGTCTCTATCGGCCAGGAGAAACCGCACGTCGTGCTGGTAACCCGCCTGCGCATGGAGCAGCTCCCCGAATACTCCTTCGCGGACCATGCGCAGCAGGCTCAACACGTTCTGGAAATAGCAGACGTTCTCGAGCATCATGCAGGGTATGCCCGTCTCTTCGGAGGTTTTCACGAGTTCCCAGCACTCGTCGAGCGTCATGGCGGCGGGCACTTCGGTGCCGCCGTACTTGCCCGCGCGCATCGCCGCGAGCATCACCGGCGTATGCAGATCCATCGGCGTGGCGGTGATCACCGCGTCGAGGTCGCTACGCACCACAAGGTTTTCGTAATCGCGCTCGCCCGTGATGTAGGCGTCCGGGCGTGTACCACGGGCCGTCTCAACCATATCCTGCGCACGTGCGGCATGAGCCTCGATGATGTCGCACACCGCCGGCACTTCAACGCCGGGCAGTTGCAGCAGCGCGCGCAGGAGACCCGTGCCGCGCTGGCCTACACCAACCATGCCGACACGGACTGGCTCCGGTGCGGCCGCCCCCCTTGCCGCACGCGCTCCGACCGTCGCGGCCGCGCCGGACACGGCACTCGCCTGAATAAAAGTGCGTCTCGTTATCTTGGGGTACGGCTTCATAGTGAGGCTCCTTCCGTGTTTGATCATGGCATGAACCGCGGTATACAGCGCAACTCGAGAATGACCCTCCAACTTTCGCCGATGGCGGCTTCAGTCTACCACGAGACCGCCTTGGCACGAACCCGTGGAACAGCCTCCGTGCCCGCATGCTTCCGCGGAAAGCCCCATTTCCGGGCAGAAGGCTCGTGTTGCGGCCTGCACGTGCCTATGACCGCGTTATCCTATGCTGGCAAGGACCAGCCAGGGAACCAGATTGAAGACCAGGATGAGTATCTTGTACAGCCCGAGGTACGCATAGAGCACTACCGTAAACGTCTCCCGCGGCATGGGAAACCATTTGCCGTGCATCTTGTAGACAAAGTCCGCGGCAAAGGCCAGGAACAAAAAGGACATCGCGAACAAAGCCAAATTCACAATTGTGCACCACATGAGGAACTGCGTCAGCACCTGAATATCCACGGTATCCCTCCTCCATTTGCTGGTAATAACCTCGTTATCGGCTCATTATGGAACGCCACTACACGAATCCGCGGGACTTGTGACAGGATTGGTTCGGTTGCGGTCTTCGAGAATCAGTTCGATGGCTGCACGCAGGCTGTCTTTGGCTTCCTCTATCGTCTCTCCTTGGTCATTGGCGCCGGGGACTTCCTGGCATATCGCCCAGTATCCCCCCTATGGCGCAGCCTCGATAACCGCCGTAAATTCTGCTTTCATATCTTATCTCCGGGACTCGTCATGCCGAGCCATAGCAGATTCATCCTCTTGGTGAAGACGCGCCTTCTTGCCGGGCGTTTGCCATTACAGCAAATCAAGTATATCAGAAGCTCACCAAACCCGCATTGGCGACTTGGCAAGTTTGGGTAACGTGAAGCGAAACAACGCACACCCTTCGGATTTCGATTGCGGTTGCTGGCCTCGTCCGGTCGAGGCTGGTATCATGTCCGCGAAATGAACACGATTGCCGGCCGTGCGGCATACGGCAACAAACGGGGCCGAGTTCCGCGCCCACTGACCCAGGAGGAAATACAATGAGAGTATCGCGCAGGCATTTCTTGGGCACATCCACCGCATCTATTGCCGCGGGAACCATGCTGGGCGGAAGCCCAAACGCCGCGGCCGCCCCAGACGAAGACCACGCGGTCGAGATGGTTCCGGTTCCGTATGCGCTGCAACTTTACACGGTGCGCGATAGACTGGCCGAGGACGTGCCCGGAACGCTCAAAAAGGTCAAGGAAATCGGATACGATTACGTGGAATTGGCCGGCACGTGGAACAGGACTGTCGAGGAAGCCAAGGCGCTGCTCGACGAGGCGGAGCTGACCCCCGTCTCGGCGCACGTCGGCGTCGGTCCCGTTGTCAATGACACCGACACCATGATCGCCTTCGCAAAGACGCTCGGGGTCGAGTTTCTGGGCATGGGCATTGGCCGAAGCCCGGCCGAGACGTGGATCGCCACGGGTAAGGCGCTCAACGAGGCGGGCGCGAAGTTCCGCGAAGAAGGCATCCACATCTGCTACCACAACCACGCCGCCGAGTTCGACCTGTTTGACGGCATCACCGGCTACGACCTCCTCCTGCGCGAGGCCGCGCCGGCCAACCTGGGCGTCCAGATCGACACGTACTGGGTCAAGGACGCCGGCCTTGATCCCGCCGACATGATACTGCGCTACGCCGAACGATGCCGCCTCCTTCACATGAAAGACATGACCGACGGCGACCCGCACACCTTCGCGGAAGTCGGCCAGGGCATCCTCGATTGGCCGTCGATTTTCGCCGCCGGCGCCAAGGTTGGCGTCGAATGGTATACCGTCGAGCAGGACCGCTCCGCCGTGGGTTCCATCGAGAGCGCGCGGATAAGCGCCGAGTTCATGAAAAACGCCCGGATCCCGGCGGGCTGACCCAACACCCAGTCACTCCCCTTCAGACACGCCGGCCCGTTTATGCGTGAAACGCAGATGCTGCATCTTGCCGCGTTATTCCTGAGTTTCCAGGACTGGCTGCGCAGTTGCATCCTGTCCATATACCGCCGCGAGCCGTTCGCGATACACCGGACTTCCAAGGAACAGAAGCACAAACGGCGTCAGCATCGCGGCGAAAACAAAGGCCGCGAACACGGCCCCGACCACTCCACCCACCAAAGCACTGAACATAAACAACGCGTCGGTGCCCATGGCGCCCATCATCACCGCCTGCACGATTACCACCGCGACAACAAGGCAAACAATCAGAGCTGCCAAGGTACCCGGCCCGAAAAGCAGCATCCACAAGGCGCACATGCCCGCTCGGAACTGTTTCCGGCAGAGCACGCCTGCGAATAAGAACCCCGCGAGCACGGCAACGCTCATCGCTAAATAACCGATCAGGATGGTCAACGCTGCTGTGTCAAAGTTCAAGGTGCCGAAGCCTGCGGCGCCCACAATGCCCACAACCGCGAGGATGCAGGCTGCGCCGAGAAACGCGCCCACGCGCAAAAATGTCCCAAGCAGATCAGCCAAAAGAAACACGGCCGCAAGACCCAGCGGAAACAGAAGGAGCATCTCAAAAAAGACCGCGACCTCACCGCCAATAGCATTGCTGACCGCCCATCCCAAGAGTCCCAACGGAACCTGGAGCACAATCACAGGCGCCAGGACCAGCCACGCGTGGCGGTTGAGGTTTGCTGGCCGGAACAGCAGGGGAATAACCAACAGCCACGGCACGAAAACGATCAGGTTCAGATACAGAGGCCAGTGGAACGCGACGGGCTCACCCTCCTGCGGTCCCACGCCATCCAGGTCATACAACGCCACAAACGACAAATCGCCCGAAACGGTCAGAGGTACTCGCCATGAGTACGAACAGGTGCCCCCTCACCCATACTCGAATGCGCCGGAAGCGATTTGCTTTCCGTCGCGGTAGACCACCACCTGGGGCGCTGGCCTGCGCACGCCCACAGGGTCGTACGTCTCGCCGCCCACGCCAAGAAATTCGTGAGAAAACGTCAGCGTTCGCCCGGCGCGCCGATACGTGAGTGAGTTGCGCAACGGGCCGCCCATCGCCAACGCAGCCTGTGCGCCCTCCCGCACGGTGATTTCGTGTGCGGCACGGGTGTAAAACGCCGTGTCCCCCCCTTCCGCAAGCAAATACAGCTCCTGATGGTCGTAGATCCCGGCGGGGACCGCCATCTCCCTCTCCAGCGAGTCGGCCAAGATCGTAAACGCATTGTCCGAACCCGCCAAAATAAGGCGCGCGATGTGCTCGCCCTCGAGGTTCAGGGTACCCATCGGTTCGCTCGAGGCGGCGGCGGTCACGACCAGGTCTTCTTCCTCGAACTCGAACGAGAGGTCATACGCATGGCCGTTCAGAAAAAGCCGCTGCGACGCGGGGACATGCTCATCCCAATTCGCGAACTCCAGCGTGTCCGTCGGGCCAAAAACGAATTCATCGTCATTGGTAATCATTCCATCGCCATTGTCCACGACGGCAAAAATGCGCTCGGTTCCGCCCAGTTCGACAGTTCCCCGCCAGCCCGACGTGATGATTGCCGTGCAGTAGACTGCAGAAAAGCCAAATGAGAAGATTTCAACATTCAGCACATACGGCAGCACCCCCGCCTCGGTGTTTCGCTGCAAACGGATTCCCTCAAATTCGAGGAAGAAGCTATCTATCGAGGTGTAGACATTGTCCGGATCGTCCGTCAGGTCGAGATTGCCGTTCTTGTCGACGTACAGCTTGTGCGCCGCGTGGTCGCAGGCAAACCCGATGAAATCTTCAGGATCGCTCCCCAGAAAGATGGCGCCCCGCGTAATCACCGAGCCCTCATACTCGGGCTCCTGCTTAAACGCCACCTCAGTTGTCTCCGTATCAATGTAGAGATGCACGCTGAATTCATCAGGGACATGCTCGAGACGGAACACGAGCGGCTCGGGCGACGCGGCCTCCTGCGCCACGGCCACACCCGCGGCAATGAGCAGTGCAACGAAGAACACAGACGCCCGAAAACCAGCTTCACGGCAATACAGCTTCACACATGAGCGATCCACGGCTCTATCCCCCTGAAAACTCGGCGCAAATCGAGACGCCACACAGCGCACTAAAGTGGCATCGATCTGAACTACGTTCCCACGTTTCAGGCCCACACACCAGTACAAGCCGATTCCTGTCCATCATAGCCCGCTCCCTCCAAAGTGTCAAAGCTTTCCTCCATTTGACATCCGGCAGCGACTTCTGATAAAGTTACCATTCGGTCGCGATATCTATTCGGCCAAGACTAATGCCGTGACGCGGGGTGGAGCAGTCTGGTAGCTCGTTGGGCTCATAACCCAAAGGTCGCGGGTTCGAATCCCGCCCCCGCTACCAATTGATACGCAAGGACTTACGCAGACGCGTGGGTCCTTTTTTTTGTCCCAAAGTGCCGAAAAAGCCGTCTACCTTACCGCACGCTCATCTTGTTCTCGATAAACCGCAACGCCAATTCGGCCATTGTGGCAATACCGGTGGGTAGAGCCTTGTCGTTGAAGTCGTAGTAGGGGCTGTGCAGGGTCGGATAGGGCTGGCCGGGCGCATCCGCCATACCGAGAAAGAAGAAGGCGCCCGGAACCTCCTCGAGATAGCAGGCGAAATCCTCGGCGACCATCGCGGGCTCCTCGATAATGACCACATTATCTTCGCCAATTGCCTCGGAAGCGGTGCGTATGAGCATCTGCGTCATGGCCTGATCATTAACCAGCGCGGGATAGGGCTTTTCTCCGAAGGCCACCTCGGCCGACGCACGGAAGGTTTTAGCCGTGCCACAGGCAATGCGCTCGATGGCTTCGCGCAACATCGCATCTGTTTCAGCGTCAAAACTGCGGATGGTGCCCTCGATGAGCGCGGTGTCCGGAATGATGTTGGTGGTGCTGCCCGCGTCAATGTGCGCGACGGAGACCACGGCGGGTTTTCGCGGATCGATCTCGCGGCTGACGACCGCTTGCAATGCTGTCGTGATGTGCGCTGCCACGAGGACGGGGTCGATGCCAGAGGCCGGGTCCGCTCCGTGGCATCCCTTGCCCTGGATATTAATTCGGAAGAAATCGGCGCTGGCCATGAGACTGCCGCTCTTGACGGCGATCTTACCCGCCTCGAGTTGGGGCCAGCCGTGCATCCCGAAGATGGCATCGACGCCGTCGAGCGCCCCGTCAGCGATCATATAGCGCGCACCGCCCCCCTGCTCCTCCCCCGGCTGGAAAAGGAGCCGGACAGAGCCCGCAAGGGTGTCCCGAAAATCGAGCAACACCCGCGCCACGCCAAGTAGAGCGGCCATATGCCCGTCATGGCCGCAAGCGTGCATCCGCTCGGGAATGCGCGAGGCGTATGGAAGATTGGTCGCCTCGGCGATCTCGAGACCATCGATATCGCTGCGCAACGCAATGGTTCTACCGGCCCCGCCCTCGATTGTGGCGACGATGCCCGTGCCCTTCGCCAGCCCGCGCTGATAAGGGATGCCCCAGGCGTCGAGCACTCCGCAGATAAACTCCGACGTCCACGTCTCTTCGAAACGGATTTCAGGATGGGTGTGCAGTTCGTGCCGAAGGTCGATGACTTCCGGCAGAACCGTCTGGATGCGTTGACGTATCAGTTCTCGCATAACGTGACGTAACAGTCCGACTTTCTGGGGCATTCCCGGCCAATGCGCTGGCGCAAAGCCCCCCGCAGCTAAAACTTCACCCGCGTACCCGGGAAAGCCGAGAGACTAACCGTGAAGTTGAGATCCCACCCTTGCCTCCGGTCGCGAACCCGTATAGACCAATCGAAACACCGGAACCGCTTCCGTATTTCGTATTCCTGGTGATACAGACTGTCTCTATCGATGTCATACCGGTGTTCGAACGCGAATGCCCAGAATTCGCTGAGCTTGTACCGTGCGCCGTACAGAATCTCCTGGTTGAACACGCGGTCTTGGGTCTTGGTATAGGCATACCCGAGCCGTGCGCCAAACCTGCCGCCTTGCGCGAGGTCATCGTAGTACAGGTACGAAAGGATGCGGTCATAATCGGCGTAGAGTGCATTGTATCGGAAGGCCAGTTCGGGATCGAACGGTTCCCCGGTGATTTCCTCCCAGAACTGCAAAGCCAGACGTTCGAACAGGAACGGTTCATCGAGATTGATTTCTCTCGAAATGCTGTGCCGCTCGGCAACCGTCAGTATCCCCCACCATGGACGGGGCCGAAGGTCCAGTTCAGCTTCGTAATGGCTCGCCCTGCGGATTTCGTTCCAGAAATCGTCGCCATGATACAGGCTGAGCCGGGCGACCTGCCATACCTCCCCGGTCAGAGCGTCCCGCCCGAACACCATATTGCCTATCTTGCTCTCGATACGGCTGCGGCCGTACACATTGTCGTACATGTCAAACCGGGGGGTCTCATCAACTCTCAATGTTGCTTTGGGTCGGTACGAAAACGTAACGGAGGGAACGATGACGTGCTTAAACCCCGAGAAGCCCAACGTGCCGGGGTAGGCACGGTGAAAACGCGACTGGGCCGTTACGCCGGCAATATTGGAAAAACGCGCATCGGAATCCCCGTCATCGATCGTCTTCGAGTACCACGACAGGTCCGCTTCGTAAAAAGGCACAATACCGAGGGCGTCACCAAGTTCAAGGTCCACATGGGCACGTCCGACATTGACCATGCGCCATGAGTTGGGGCCGTACGGTTTTCGCTCGTTGTGACCCGCAACCGTGTCAAAGCTGACGTAGAGACGTCGGGCAAGCTGCCGGTCGAGAAGATGATAGGTGACCTCCGGAAGCCGTTCGGTTTCCGCTCCGAACCCGTGCGTGTTATGGCGAAGGGTAGCCGTTGCGATATACCCCGGGCGTGTGCGCGTCACATTCGCAAACGTGCGCGGCTCCGTTCGGTGCCGGTACTCGCCATAGTAGAAATCCTTGATAATATCGCGATCACCCCAATACTCGCTCTGAAGCAGAAGAACATCGTCTTCGGTGAGTTCATGCCGGTGGTACATCTCGGCGTAGCCGCGCTCTTTCGTTGTGAGCATTGTTCGGTAGTCGCCCTGACCCCGGAACAGAAGCGCGCTCGGTGTCGTCATGAAATCGTAGCTGCCCTCGATTCCAAAGCCCACCCCTTCCTTCTCCGTCGGCAGCAACCGAAAACCAGCCTCGACATTCCGGTTCACGGCAAAACGCTGGCCGTAGTTCACGTAGTACCCAAGTTGGGCCGCGCGACCACTGTCAAAATCAATATCGATAAAGGTGTCCATACCCGGCCGAAACGTCCATCGCGGCCAGTAGATAGGGGTCATCACCCTGCCAATTTGCACACGGGCTTTCCGGCCCACCACCGTGTCATCTTCACCAAACTCTATCTCGCGCAAACGCAGGCGAAAAAGAGGCGGATCCCCTGGGCAAGGCGTTATCCACGCATCTTCAGCGTACGCTGTGTCCGGGCCGCGCATCTCGAGCTTCTCGACGCCAAAATGCAACACATCCAGCCGCCCTCGGACTCCAGTGGCATACCCAATCCGTTCGGCGAGGTCGTATTCGATATACTCTGCGTGCAATTCGCGAAAGGGCTCGACCAAGACAAAATTATCGGCCTCGCCGTATCCCATGGTGTATAGCCGTCTGGCGCGTTCCTGCTCGCTAAGATCCCGGGCTTCGAGCAGCGGCAGGGTGGCCTCATCGAGCGCTTCCGGATAGCGGTAATACAAGCGGTCGGCATCCAGTGACGACAATTCCTTTTCGAGACGCACCTCTTCGATAGTGATCTCACGGGTCCCGAGGTCCGCCTCGAGACGCTGCGCCGTGAACGCCGACTCCGCCCAGTCCCAAGAGACGTTTCCTTGGAAAATGAGCTGCCGGGGTCTGCCTGCTGCATCGCGGGTGCCTCTGAAACGATCGGCCGTGACGTCGCGGAACTCGAGCGGCTGCTCCCAATCTTGGTCCTCGAAGGCCCCGCGCAGAGCGCCGAAATCCCAGCCTTGCGCAACGGCTTGGGTCAGGCTTCTCGGCCACACGTCGGCCAAGGGCGCCGGGGGCGGCGCTTCGCGCGTAAACTCGGGCGCACGGGTCTCGATGGCAGGCAGGGTGGACGGCCGCTCGGCGTAAGGACTCCAGGCCATATCGGTGGATTCCTCGCCGCGTTCGACCCTCGCGTCTTGGTCAGCCCCGGCCTCCGCGTAAGTCTCGGGGTTCCCAGGCGGTCCGTGTTGTTCCGCGCGATTCTCCGCTGGCTGCGGCGCTTCGCAATGGGCCGATGCGTCAGCATCCGGTTCCCGCGTGCGCACAGCAGGCGCGGGCCCCGGCTCGGAGACTTCGCTTCGGCCCGTCTGAACAGGCTCTGCCTCAACGATCCGGGGGGCGGCGCCCGGCTCGCTCTCGCGTGGCGGCTCGGGTTCAGCGGGCAGCATGGGAGTCGAGGGTTCCGGCTCCGATGGCGAAGGACTCTCCCGCGGTTCCATTGGAGCCACCTGAACAGGCGGCGGCGTAATCGGTTCGAGTTGTCCGCCGGCTGGATACTCCGGCATAGGCGAAGGGCCGGGCTCGAGTGCACTCGCAACGAGCCACGCCTCGCCCGCTGGCGCTACCAGCGCCACAACCGCTCCCGAGCACCCGAGCCGTGTTGCCTCCAACCCCAACGGGAAGCGAGCCGTCACCTGCAA
>SLSB01000312.1 GCA_007130675.1 Candidatus Hydrogenedentota bacterium
AAGCGCCGCAAGGCCGTGATGAAGCTTTTGCCCTACCAGAAAGAAGACTTTCTGGGGATTTTCAAGGCGATGGCCGGCAAACCCGTCACGATTCGTCTGCTGGATCCGCCGCTGCACGAGTTCGTCACGCTTGATGATAAACAGATCAAGGATCTGTCGAAGAAGATCAAGGTTTCGCCCGCAAAGATCAAGGCGCGCATTGGGCAGTTGCACGAGTTGAACCCGATGCTCGGCCACCGCGGATGCCGCCTGGGCATTGCGTATCCCGAGATCACCGAGATGCAGGCGCGGGCCATTCTCGAAGCTGCTGCCGAGCTGCAGAAGAAGAAGGTCAAAGTTTTTCCTGAGATCATGGTGCCTCTGGTCGGCACCAAGGCCGAGCTTGCTCACCAGGACGCGATCATCCGCGATGTGGCAGCCGATGTGGAGAAGCAGTATAAGCTCAAGCTTAAATACATGGTCGGCACGATGATCGAGATCCCGCGCGCCTGTCTCACGGCGGACAAGGTCGCCGAGGTCGCCGAGTTCTTCAGCTTTGGCACGAACGACCTGACGCAGATGGGGTTTGGATTCTCGCGCGACGATGTCGGCGGGTTCCTGCCGCTCTACGTGGAGCAGAACATGCTCCCCGACGATCCCTTCATGGCATTGGACCAGGAAGGCATCGGGCAGTTGGTTGAGATGGGCATCAAGAAGGGCCGTTCGACGAAGCCTGACCTCAAAGTCGGCATCTGTGGTGAGCACGGCGGCGAAGCGAAATCGGTCAAGTTCTGCCACCGGGTTGGTATGGACTACGTGAGCTGCAGCCCGTTCCGGGTGCCAATCGCACGGTTTGCCGCGGCTCAGGCTGCTATCGAGTCGCCGCGTGAAGCCAGCAAGAAGTCGGGCGCCAAAAAGAAGAAAGGCAGCTCGAAATAATCTGCTTTTGCGGAGCAGATTAGGTGTGCTATTCCGCCCCCGCGGAGCCTGAGGCTTCGCGGGGGTTTTTGCCGGGCGTGTCCACAACGGCCTTGCCTGCCCAGCGTCTGCGTTCTTCGTCGTCTATTCGTATACTCACGCCGCGCAGGCATGTTCCGTCTTTCCATGGAGCGATGCCTACCGCGTAGTTTGGATTGTAGCGGCCAAGCAGGTTGAAGTCTTCGTCGGTCTTGAGCAGGCCCCCTTCCCTCTCATAGCAGCCAAACCACCACGCGCCGTCAAACCAGCACGCGGTCTGAATTCCCAATCGTGTGTAGCCGCTCGCAATCACGTGGCGTTGGATGAAATTCAAGTCCTTGTCGTATTCATACACGTAGTTTTCGTTGTAGCCCTCCGGCAGGCCGCCGATAATGACAAATCTGCCGTCGTGGTAGGCCATGCCTCCCGCGCCGTGCACCAACTCGGGCACTTCCTTCTTCGAGAGAAGCTCGAGGTCTTCCGCGTCGAACACATACACCCACGAATCCGCCTCACCCGGTTCTCTGTTGAATCTCCCGAGATTGACCGCGACGTAGACTTTGCCGTCGACGTAGGTCAGGTCTCCCTGATGATTGGGCGCTTCAACGCTCGCGAGAATATTGCCTGTTTTGTCGGTCTTGACTATCGCAACTGTAAACGACCAATAGATGTTGTATTCCTGGTCGGTTGCGAGGCCTTGCAGATGGCCTCCGTAAGTCCCTGGACATTTGATCTCCTGAGCAGCGCAGATGCGGCAGATTCCAAGCAACACGATAACGGCAAATAGACCACTACGCATGAGATGTTTCCCTCCGTTTCGTTGCGAAGACGTTTTCACTGTAATGAGCGTAAGACTGTTTTGCAAATCCTGCGGTAGAGGTGCGGCTCTTGTCGTCATCCTGCAAGCAGGAGTCCAGGAGCCTTGTGGCGGATGTCCGGGATTCCCGACGCCTGGCACAAGGCCAGGCGCTACAGATCCGCGCAGACCCAGAGCCGAAGACTTTGCGTTAGCTTCCGTGAACCAATTCGACGATTGGGCTTAAGGCTGGTTCGGGGTAAGACCCGTTTCCTCGAGTCGGCGTTGTACGCGCTCGTAATCGTAGGGTACTTCGTGAAATGCCGCGCTCCATGGGACGGTTTCGGTATCTATGATCGCGAAGCGTGCCTCCTTCGGCGCAGTCGCGGACCCTGGACAAACGAAAAGGGTGTCCTCGATCGTTCGGGCGAAGGGGGGGGATGAGCCGCCGCACAGGATCAGTTGGGCTTCGGCGGCTTCGCGCTGGCGCTCGAAAACCTCGAGGGGCGTGTCGCGAGTGAGCGGTTCTCTCGCGCTTGTGGGCGCGGCGTGACATAAGAGAATGGGAATGCCTTCGATAGTGAACTTGCGCGCCTTGGGCAGCGTACCCAGCCATTCGATATTCGCGCTGGCTGTGTGGGCATGCGTCCACTCGAGTGCGTGGCGGGTTTCCGGCGGCATCTTTCGGAGCAGCTGTTCACTGGTGCGCAATAGCCTGGCGGTGGCACGATCATCGGTTCCCTGCACGGTGGGAATGTTGCGCTCCCGCAGCAATGCGATGGTTTCATTTGGCCAGGGATACGCGCCCGCCGTGTTTCCGGCGTTGAAGACGGTCTCGATCCCCCGCGCGTCAAGGGCGTCCAAAATGGCCTGTAACGCAGGAAAGTTACCCCGGAGCGCGCAAAATACGGCCAAAAACATGGTGAATATCGAGTGTCCTGAATTTTTTTTGTCGTGTATCATCACGACGATTTCGGCTGACTGCATGTACTATACGGACGCGCACCGGCTTTCGTCAACTATGCGTAAAGGCAGCGGTTTCAATGTGTTAGGGGGTTCTTGCGGGCGGGTGAATGTGGTGTGGATCGTGATTAGCCTTTATTCACAAGGGTTTTCGCAACCGAAAATTCAGATGAGCCCGAAAAATAAGGCTTGACAAATCGCTCGTTTCTTTGTAATCAAACAGTTGGGCCCATCACGTGTAGGGGGCCATGGGGAGTTAGTTTTGCCGTGCGCTGGGGGTGCCTGTAGCGCTTACCGAAGCCGCGCGGGTATTTTGAGAAAGCCGCGAAGGCTTTCAGAATGCCAGGAGGAGAGAGCCAATGGCAGCAAAGAAACCGATGACAAAATCGCAGATCGTAACCGCGCTGGCCGACAAGACCGGCCTGACCAAGAAGGATGTCGGGGCAGTCCTCGAGGAGATGAAGGAACTCGCTTACAAAGAAGCGAAGACGGGTTTCACCATTCCGGGTCTGGGCAAGCTGGTCGTGGTCAACCGCAAGGCCCGCACGGGTCGCAACCCGGCGACTGGCGAATCGATCAAGATCCCTGCGAAGAAGGTCTTGAAGTTCCGGATTGCCAAGGCCGCAAAAGACGCCATCACGCCGCCGAAGAAGTAGGCGCTGGGCGCGCAGAAATCGAGCTGGCCGGAACTGTGGTTCCGGCCAGCTCTCTTACACACCGATCAGTGCTGGGTCACTAACCGCTATTTCAGCCCAAGTACATCCTGCATGTCGTAGAGACCAGGGTCCCGGCTCATGACAAATCGCGCGGCGACCAGGGCGCCCCGGGCGAAGTTGTCGCGGTTGTGGGCTTTATGGGTGAGTTCGATGCGTTCGCCTTGACCTATGAAGCTCACGGTGTGCTCGCCTGTCACGTCACCGCCGCGCAACGCGTGCATACCGATCTGATTCCGGGGCCTTGCGCCGACCATGCCCTGGCGGCCATGAGCTACGTTGCGGCCATACTCGAGTTGGAGTGCCTCGGCGGCCCGCTCGGCGAGGCGTACCGCCGTACCGCTAGGGCTGTCCTTCTTTTGATTGTGGTGGATCTCGCATATCTCGACGTTGTAATCGAGGCCGAGAATCGAGGCGACTTCGCCCGTCAGTTTGAACAACAGGTTGACCCCCACGCTCATGTTTGGGGCATAGACGACAGGCACGCGGGCGGCACAGTCCGCGAGCGTAGCGACCTGCGCTTGAGACAAACCTGTGGTGCCGATCACCGAGGGTTTCCCTGCCTTGGTGGCCGCGGTAACGTTCGCGATGCACCCCTCGGCCGCGGTAAAGTCTATGAGGCAGTCTGATTTCGTCAGTTCGGTCTCGGCATCGGCCGATACCACCACCATCTTAGGCCTGCACGATTCCGCGCCGGCGACGATCTCGGTTCCGGCAAAGGCCGGCACGTCAAACGCCCCTCCAATTTCCAGGTCGTCCGCGACCGCGGCCAATTCGAGAATGCGGCGTCCCATGCGGCCGCATGCACCTGCCATGCAGATTTTCATTATGCGCTCCTCGCAGACGTAAGGTTCAGATTGTGCCTGCCTGTTCGAGAATCTTCTCGAGTTTGTCGACCAGCACCGGCTGCATCGGCACGAGCGGCAACCGCAACACGTTGTTGATCATCCCCATGCGGTGCAAGGCCGCCTTGGCGGGCATGGGATTGGTTTCGATAAACAGCCCTTTAAAGAGCGGCATGAGCTCGTAATGCAGTTTTTGCGCCTCGGCGAGGTCGCCCTTGTCGAATGCCGCGCACATGGCGGCGACTTTCGCGGGCATCACATTGGCGGTCACAGAGATGACGCCCGTCGCCCCGACGCTCATCATCGGCAGGGTCAAGCTGTCGTCGCCCGAGAGTACGGTAATCGGGCTCAAACTGCGTATCTCGGAGACCTGATCGACGCTTCCGCACGCTTCTTTCACCGCTACGATGTTTTCGTGCGAAGAAGCCAAGTCGGCAATGGTCGCGGGAAGCATTTTCGTGCCTGTGCGGCCGGGCACGTTGTACAGCACGATGGGAATATCCACCTGTTTGGCGATTGTGCCGTAATGCGCCATTTGGCCGGCGGGCGTGGGTTTGTTGTAATAGGGGGTGATGAGCAGCGCGCCATCGGCTCCGAACTCCTTCGCTTTGTGCGTCAGCGTAATAGCTTCGCGGGTGCTGTTCGACCCCGTGCCTGCGATCACCGGAACGCGTCCCGCGGCACGCTCGACGGTGAACTTGATGCACTCGAGCTGTTCATCGTGAGAGAGGGTCGCAGCCTCGCCCGTGCAGCCGCACGGCAGCAGGCCGTCGGTGCCATTTTCGAGGTGCCAGTCGATGAGGCGGCCATACGCCTCGAAATCGACCTCAAAATCCTCTTTAAACGGCGTTACCAGCGCTACAATAGAACCGCGGAACATATCGAGCCTCCTTCGTAGGTTTTACCCCAGCTTGCGAACGCATTGCCCGCGCACCGAAATCGTGGAACTTTCAACCGGAGAGTAATTGTAAACCATTCCGCCGCGCACAAACCAGACACCGGCGCCATCTCTTGCCGCAAATTCCCGGAAACACACTGTGATTCATTGCCGGACTGGAAAGCCCACCCTCCGTGTTGGGAGCGGCCCGCCCCGCTGACATGCCGTTTCTCTGCCAAGAGACAAGCTTTTCCCAAGGTGTCCGAGCCCGATGCAGACGGGACCGGATTCTGCACCGTGTGAGGTCGTGTTCGGCGGAAAAAACATATTGACATTTCACAGCCTTTGCCATAGGCTTCAATTGGATATTGTGCGGAAAGCCCTTTTTAGGCGCCCGGTATTACGCACACTTTCGTGTGGAGGCGACGCCATGCGCAAGGTGCATTCTCGACGTGAAGAGGCGCACGCGAGAACGCGAGAAGGAAGGCTACGCAGATGTTGCGGGACTACGGGGGTGCTGGGTTCACGGCTAACTTGTCGCCTATGGATGCGCGAGGGTGATTGGACGAGGGATTCGTACTGAGGAGGGGGTAGGTCTGGCATTACAATATACTCTTCAACGCGGGTGTTGGCAAGGCCCCAGACAAATGTGATCTTCGCAAAATAGGGCACACGAAATGTGCTGAAACCATTTCAGGAGTAGAACAATGAGCAGGAAACGCGGATTTACTCTAATCGAGCTGCTGGTGGTGATCGCGATTATTGGCATTCTGGCAGCGATTCTGTTGCCAGCGCTTGCCCGTGCGCGCGAAGCGGCCCGGCGTGCGGCGTGCGCCAATAATCTCAAGCAAATGGGGTTGATACTCAAGATGTATGCCAACGAATCGCGAGGCGAGATGTATCCCATGCTCAAACCGTTCCGAGCCGCAGGGGACAATACGTGCACCCGGCACAATGTGGCTGACCATTGGATGTTCTGGGGTGACAGTGTGTACCCCGAATACCTCAGCGATATCAATGTGCTGGTGTGCCCGTCCGATGAAGACGGCTACCGCGCGGCGGAAGGCCGCTGGAACTATGATGGGGATCCCCAGAATCCCATCCAACCCTGCCGGTTTGATGACCTGTCGTATGTGTATTACGGATGGGCCCTCACAAAAGACCTCCTCCTGCAGCCGGGTGTTGATGAGAACGTCTTCCCGGATCAGGTTCCAGACGCTCTTGCAATTTACAACATGGCGTTTCTGGAGGCTATTGGAGAAACATTCGACGCGGGATGGAATGCAGAGCAAAGGGTCAGGCGCTACGATGGGGATATCTCGATGGACGATGGGCAGACCATTTATCGTCTTCGCGAAGGCATCGAGCGGTTCTTCATCACCGACATCAATAACCCGGCGGCAGGGGCGATGGCGCAGAGCGAGCTGGCGGTGTTGCACGATATCGTTTCGACCGTCGTCTCGAACTTCAACCACATCCCAGGCGGCGGCAATGTGCTCTTCATGGACGGGCACGTCGAGTTCATCCGCTACCCGGGGACCTTCCCTGTTAGCGGAAGTTGGGCATGGATAGTCGGAAACATTGGCGACCTGATGGGTCTGCTCTAGGCCCGAACGCTCCGTATCATGTACGCGGGTCCCGGCAAGCCGGGGCCCGCTCTCTTACTATTGCGCATTGCGGAAACGTTGGTGCAAACGTCTCCCTCGAGCGAAGGCATCTTCCTCGTGGCCCATCATGGCCAAGATGGCCATGCTCCGGAAGCAGATGCGGCGTGATTCAGAGAGCATGCTGTTGCGAGAGTAGCGCGGCGACCTGTACTCCAGAATGTCTCGCGCATTCTATGTATCGGTGTCGGGGTCTTCCAGCGTGGCTTGGAACTGCGCTGCAAGCGGCGGAGGAAACAGATAGTCGTTCTTGGGGTCGCCGCCGTCATCCTGGCCGGACGTGCCAATGCTGTACATCGTATAGGAACCATTCTTTCGCGAGTACCGCAGTGGTGCAGCGGCGTAGGCATCGATGGGAACGGTATCGAGGAACTCGGGCGTCAGCGCATCGAGGGTCTCGGGGTAGGTCCCGTGATTTTTTCGGTACAACTCGAGTGCAACGAGCGCCCGCAGCGCGTCTGCGTGTGTTGCGGTATTGGTGCGGGCGATTACGGCGTCCTCGACCCCGCTGATGAGCCGCGTGGGCAATAACTCGTGCTCGACCCCCCGCAGGCGCTGGTGCTGGCTGCTCCATGTCTGCAATTCAGCATGGCTCAATTGGGCCGCCTCGCGGACGTTGTCGATACCTTTGCGGGCAAAACGGCGGAGCGCGGCGTCTTTCAGGCGTTCTCTGAGACCACTGCGTTGCGCGGATTCGCTGGATGCGTAAGTGCCTGCCTCGATCAGGCGCAGTTCCCAATCGAACGCGGCGCAGATGTCAAGGTCCGCGGGGTCGAGTGCATCGAGAGCCCTGAGAAAGGCCCGCAGCTCCTCCTCCGCATACCGGTCCCACGGCAGGCACATGGCCCATATGGCGCACTGGTCTATCATGCTGCTGCCTTTGAGAAAATTCTCGAGAGGTCCGTCGCTTGCGACCGCCTTGCCGAGTTTGAGGCCGGCAAGGCTGAAACGCATGGCGTCTTCCGCGTCACCCCGTTGTGCCGCATGCAGGGCATGTCCGCCGAGAATGCGGGCGAGGTTGTGAAACGCTTCGAGCGCTTCGGTGTTGGCATCCAGCGAATCGATGGGCGCGCACAGGTAGGATTGTTCCTCGAGCACCGCTGCAACCGCCGCCGCGATGGGCCGGGTAGCCTCGATATACTGTACGACCTCGGGGTCGTCGTCCGGGCGGCGGATGCCGAGCTCGAGGGCGAGCAGCGCGCCTCTTCTGCGTAGAACACCCAGCGAAAAGGGACCGCTACGCGTGGGGCGGTCCGGGAGGTCGTCGGCCAGGGCGAGCAGCGCGTGGTAGGCGTTGTCTGGCGCCAGACGTTTGGCGAGCATCTCGGGTGTTTCGGGCTCGATCAGGGGCGCGGCGCGGTAGGAGCGCGCCGCGAGCACAAGAACCGTGAGCAGGGCCACTGCCGTGGCAAGGATGATAATGGTGCGTTTGGCACTCTGTCTGCGGGGTCTCTTGCGCAAAACGGTTGCTGCTCTCCGTAGTGATTCCACTTGGACTTTCCGCGGTGGCGCCTTGCCTGATACCGGGAAAGCCTCCCCTTGCTCTGAAACCGTCATTTTCGCCGATCAGACCGCCGTAATTCCAGAGTAATTCCAGAGTGTGAACCCTGCGGGGCCGCGCGGGCCCCGTGCAACCTATAGACGGCACAAGGCGCACTTGTCCTAGAACGGATGCGCATTTCGGGGTAGGTTCAATCGAGGTTCAGTTTTCAACGGCTTTGGCCTGGGAGTACTCCCGCCTGCGCAGGGCCACGACGGTCAGGGCGATAAACACAACAGTGATCACGAGCAACACGACGGCGGCCTTGGTGGCGCCCACGAGAAACTGGGTCTTTTGAAACTCGGCCAGGGCGGTCCGGAACACGGGGGTCGCACGGGCTTGGGGCAATGGCGGCAACACCGCGGCCACGTATTTCTCGATGGTGAAGAAATCGACCAGTCCGGGGACATAGAGTGCCAGCCGCTGCCAGCCGAAAAGCGCGGCGATGCCGACAACGATAGGCCGCTTGAAACAGGCGCCGAGCCACATGCAGAACGCGCCGTAAACCAACAGGCCTGCAACCAGAGCGGCGTCGTAGTGAAGCATGAGCCGCAGATGCGCTCCCGAAAAAGAGAAGTTGCCCAATGAGGTGCAGGCGGCAAAGGTGAGGAAGACTCCGGGTACAATCAGGGCCGTGGTCACCAGCATGAACGCCGTAAGACGCCCGAGCGCCACGGCAGAACGGGGGACCGGCCGCGTCAACCAATAGGGAATGATCTGGGATTCCACGTCTTCCCCGATCAACATGGTGCCAAAAAACAGCGCCAGTAAAGGCACAAGGGTTTTGACGTAGATGTCTTCGACAAGGGTCACGAATATTCTTCCGCCTTCGTGGCCAAATGCGCCCTCTGTGAACACGGCCAGCAGCAGCGGGATAATCACCGGCGCCAAGGCGATGACACCGGCCAGAACGGTCCGTTTACGCCGCAGCATCGTCAAGGCGGCATGATGGGCGGCCGCCGCAACATAGCGCGGGTATGGGGCTTTTCCCAGCGGCAATCTCTCGCTTATTTCTCGTGCTTCGCTCACGGCGCTCCTACCGGACCAAATATTGAAAGACAGACTGCAAATCCGCATCCGCGCATGCGAAACTGCTCACATCCACGGCGTTTTCCGCAATCAATTGGTTGAGTTTATCGAAAAACCCGTTCGGGTCGCGTGTGCGCACGGTGACGCGGCCGTCTTCGAACGCGATGCTCAGGGTGGCGTTTTCCTGGGCGAAATGGGAAGCCAGCTTTCGCGGGGACGCGCACTCGACCGTCACGGCGAGGGGGTGTTCGTCCATCATTTCGCGGACATCCTGCACTTTGCCTCGCGCAAGGATGCATCCGTTGTGGAGCAGCACCATATGGTTGGTTACCCGCTCGATTTCGTAGAGAATGTGGCTCGAGACAATCACGGTCCGGCCCTCGGCGCCCAGTTCGCGGATGAGCGCAAACATTTCCTCGCGCCCTTCAGGGTCGAGTCCGGCCATGGGTTCATCGAGAAAGAGCAGATCGGCCGGCGGGGCGAGGGCCTGGGCGATCTTGATGCGCTGGCGCATGCCCCGGCTGTAGGTCTCGATGACGTCGTCCATGCGCTCGGTCATCCTGACGCGCTCACAGGCATCCTCTGCGCGTTTGGCGGCTTCGCCGCTTGCCATGCCGTAGAACCGGTTCATCCAATACACGAACTCGTAGCCGGTGGTATTGTCGGGAAACCGGTCGAACTCGGGACAGTATCCGATACGCCGCAGCACGTCCATGTTGTTTCGCGGCGCTTCGCCAAAGACCGTGATAACGCCTCGGCTTGGGCTGTAAAGCCCGAGGGCGAGCTTGATGAACGTGCTCTTGCCGGCTCCGTTGGGGCCAAGGAGTCCGGTTACTCCCGGTTCAATGGCCACGTCGAGGTTGTTGACTGCGACGACCTCGCCAAACCATTTTGACAGAGCTTCGGCTTGGATGATCGCGCTCATGATGCACGCTCGGCGCGTCTGATTTCGGCGGCGATTGCCCAGTAACAGGCCAGGCAAACCATTGCGATGAACAGAGTCGGCCACCCCCAATGCAATGGAAAGCTCTTCCTGGGTTCGGCGAACAGCGTTTCCCCGATGCGGTTCACTGCCGCCGGAAGCGACAAGACGGCAAAATTGGGGTTGCGGATGGGTCCGGCCAAGGTCCGGCCCAACACCGAACTGCCGAATAGGACAGCAAAGACCGCGATTCCGGCGTAGCGCTGGCTTGAGAAGAGGGCAGAACTCGCCAGCACCCCCAGTGTGCAGGGCAATACGATACAGGCCGAGAATGCAATAATAGAGAAAGGTATCCAGTAGGTGTCCCTCAGCGTTTCGATGCCCGGCGCCAGCAGGTTGTGCAGTATCACCAGAAATATGCCGGGGACTGCTGTCAGCAGCGTTCCTATAAGAACCAGCGGGATGATTTTCCCTGCGATGTAGTCCAAGCGTGTCAGGGGTTTCGAGAAGTAGATTTCGATCAGGTTGTCGCGGAAATCATTGCAGATCATGCCCGAGCCCGCGTACAGCGTGACGATAAACACGAGTGGACTTTGGATGCGGAGAAAGTCGAAGAAGGTACGCTCGCTCACCCTCATCATTTCCATATTTCTGAGTGTCAACAGAATCGGACTTTGCTGCGCCGTGCTCATCATGTCGTACAGGGTGATTTGAAAAACACGGAAACTCAGATGAATTACGGCAATAACAAGCAGAGAGACGAACATTCGCGAACTGGCCAATACGCGCAGCTCTTGCTTGACCATCACCCACCACCGGAACCCCTGCAGGACCTGGCCGTCAAATGCGCGGTATGTTCGCTGGTAGACCGGCACCTAATTTCTCCCGATGGCCTGCATGAACACTTCCTCGAGACGGTGGCGCACCGGCACGAAGTGGCGCACCTGGGTGCCTTTCGCGCGCGCCAGCTCGAAGAACTCACGTGGGTTCATCGCCGGCGGTTTCGCCACCAGCAGGTTGCCGTTGGGCTGGGTGTGCAGGGTGCATCCGGCGTGGGCCAGGGCCTGGCGAAACGCTTGTTTGTTCTCGCGCACACTAAGCTCGAAAAGATTCTCTCGCGCGGACGTGAGCGCACGAATCGAACCCTCGCGGACGATCTGCCCCTGGTGAATGACTAGTACCTGTTCACACACGTGCTCGACGTCGGGAAGCAGATGCGACGATAGCACTACCGTAACCCCGCGTCTGACCACCAGTTCCTTGATCAGTTCGAGCATCTCGATGCGGCCCTCCGGGTCGAGGCCGTTGGTAGGCTCATCGAGGAGCAGGAGCTTGGGATCATGCACCAGCGCCTGCGCAAATTTGATCCGCTGGGCCATGCCGGTGGAATAGGTTTGCATTTTCCGGTAACGGCTGTCGCCCGCGCCAACGTAGTTGAGAACTTCATGCGCGCGTTCCATGGCGTCGGCCCGCTTCATGCCAAACAACTGCCCGCAGTACGTGAGGAATGACACGGCACTGACGTTGCGGGCAACGATTTCACGCTCGGGCATGTATCCCAACCGCTGCCGGGCGGCGAGGGCCTCCTGGGGAAGGCGGTGTCCAAACACCGACGCCTCGCCGGCGTCGGCGCGGATAAAGCCGAGCAATGTCTTGAGGAGCGTGCTCTTCCCCGCGCCATTTGGCCCGAGAAGCCCCACGCCGCCTCCTTCAATGGAACACGTTGCGCCCTGAAGCGCCTTCGTCGCGCCATAGGACACTTCCACGCCGTTCAGTTCGATAATGGCCATACTGCGTTTACGGTCCCGGCACGCTGATGTTCAGGTCAACAGTTTCGCTGCCCCGAACGCGCACGTTCTGGGTGGTCCGCGGGCGGCCTGTGCCCGACATGGCCTCACCAATGTTCACATACATAATGTCGAGCTGATACTCACCGTCGGGACAGTTTTCGATCTGGAAGGAGCCGTCGCTTCGGATAGAGGCCATGCCGATCACCGAAGCGCCTCCACCCATGTCCTGCCCGCCAAACCATTGGGTTGGGTCGGTCAGGTTCATCCCTTCCATGCCGCCGGATGTGCCGGGAACGCGCAATACCGCGAATCCCATGAGACCGTCGGCAGGAGGCGGCGAGCAGACCCCTTGCACCGTCGCGCCGCCGCCTTCTTCGCCGAAATTGTGCACGGTGGTCTCACCCTCGCGAATATGGACTTGGGCGTGCATGGGCGCGAACAGATCGGACGGGCCTCCCTCGAGCGATACGGCAACCGCCCTGTAGGTTCCTTCGGCTAAACCGTCAATAAGATACTGGCCGTTTTGGTCGGCCGAGGACATCTCGCTGACGCCGTTGCCGGTCACCGTGACGATCGCTCCCGGAAGATACGAGCCGCCTCGGGCAACGTAGCCCTGCAGGCGTCCTCCGGCGCCAAGCGTGACGACAACGCCCGACACCGTGCGGCCCTGGCTGACTTGCACGGGGCCGCTCGAACCCTGGGCATACCCTTCGGCCTGGGCAAACACCGTGTAGGCGCCGTCAGCAAGATTGCGGAACTCGAAACGGCCGTCCGAGCCAACCTGCACCCCCTGCCGCTGTGTTCGGGCCACCATATCGACGAGGCGTCCAGACTGCGGTTCGCCCGTTCCGCTCACCCATGCGGTGGCCCCGGGGGGAATCCGGCCATACGCTGTTTGTACTTGTCCCTCGATCACCCCGCCTGCCTGGCTTACATAAAGCGTGAGGCCGTGCACACGCTGGCCCTCGGTCACGGTGACATCCTGCCGAGCAGGCGTCAACCCTTGCGCACTGGCTTCGATGGTATAGGCGCCCGCCGCCAATGGCAGCTCGAAACTGCCGTCAGGATTGCTGAAACTCCGCCCCTCGCGGGGATCGGACGAGGACAATAGAGCAAGGCGCGCGCCTTCGCCCTCGGATGCCAGGGGTATGGCACGAACGCTGTATCGCTCCGGCGGCCGGCCGGTTTCGCGCACCAGGACCGTGCCCTGCACAGCGCCGCTCGCCTCCATGACGATGTTGGTCGGCTCGTCCATCCGTACGTCATTGACTTGTTTGGTTGAATAGCCCTCTTTTTGGGCAGTGAGCATGAGAAACCCCGACTCGACCCCATAAAACCCGAACTCGCCCCGCGCGTCGGTGCGTGTGTTCAGGTCCGTCGCGCTCATTGATTCGGTTCCCAAGCCGGTCAACGTGATGTTGGCGTCCCCGATCGGGCGCCCGGAGGCGTCCATCACGGCGCCATAGACCACATACCGGCCGGTATGGGCAGCCGACAGTACCACATCGAATCCGTGTATGTCTCGGAACCCGTCGGCGTAGAGCGGGTCGCCCATCAAGATGGTCTTGTAGCCGTCTTTTTGCGCCATGACTTGATAATCGCCGGGTGGAAGGTTGGCAATAACGAAGCTGCCGTCATTGTCCGTTCTTGTCTGGCGGACGGCGGGGGCTTCGTTCAAGCGTTGGAACAGCTTCGAGTAAGTAGGCAAACACGCCGTCTCCGCCTGAGGCACTGGGCGTCCGTCCTGGTCAATAACACGCCCGTACACGTTGGTTCCCGGCATGATGTGAATGTCCACGCGTACCGAGCGGGCGGATTCCGTAAGAATAAACGGATCGGTAAGCTGTGGCGCATAGTCCTGCGAGTCGGCATAGACGCGCCATTCCGTATCGAGCGGTACGCCGACGAGTTCATAGTAGCCATCGTTTTCGGACCGGTTGTTCAGGGGGGGCGTCCGCTGAACAGCGGCATCCACGACCTGGGTGATCAAGCTGTCCGAGGTGCACAAGTACACCTGCGCGTTTGTGACGGGAGACTGATCATGGTCGGTGATGTAGCCCCACACGATGCCTGCCGCGGAGAGTGCAAAGTCAATGCCTCCGACCTCTTGTTCGGGGGATTCGATGACGACGTTGCGCACGGGAATTTGGCCGGGCGCCCTGTAAGGCTGTCCAGCAAGATCGATAGACACCTGGTAACTGCCCGGCACCAACCCGCTGATTTCGTAGTTGCCATCGGATACGGACTCGGCTTCCGCGTTTGGTGTTGCGGTATTGCTGCTGGCATGGACCACAATCAGCGGGATGCCTCTGTTGCTTCCCGTCTCGGTGATTCGTCCCGAGATTGATGCGCCTCGGGATAGCGACACGTCGAAGCGCACTTCCGAAGCCGTTCCTTCAGGAAACTCGATAAGCTCGCGGTGGGGAACAAAACCGCTGCGGACGACTTCAAGCGAATAGCGGCCCGGGCCGAGAGCGGGCAGCGCATACTGCCCTTGCACGTTCGTCCGGGTGCTGCGGCGTGCGCCTGGGCGCACACGCCGGGGAGGTTGTGTGCCTGAGGCGCTTGTTTCGGGCTCGTCGCCGTCGTCTTCCTGAAAACGCTCTGCCAGCGCCGAGCGGACATGGGCGTCTTTGATAGGCCTGCCTGAGTCGGCTTCCCGCACGATCCCAAAGAAAACGTAGCGTTGCTCTTCGGTCTCTCCATGTTCTACGTCTTCCAAGGACAAATCAGTATGTGCCGCCCCGCGTCCGAAAACCCCGGTACGGCGAGATTGGGCAGTTCTATCATCGGGGCGATCGCTGTACGAGATCGTCGACGGGCTTGGAGGGGGTTCGCGGCGCGGCGCGAAAAGCAGCGCCAGAACAATGACCGCCCCCACAGCCACCCAAATGGCAACGATCTTCTGGAACGGCGTGAACCCTCCGGGTGCGTTGTAGTTTCGAACCACGGCTCCCTCGATATCCAGGCTGACGGCTTCATCACGGGCTTTTGCCGGAAGAGCCGCTGAGCTAACACTTTATACGTTTAGACGTTCCGTCTTGCCAAGGCGTTTCATTTTGCCGCCCGCAGTCATCATATGATACCGGGGAACAGGGGCGCCGTACAAACGCGCGGAACCGCCGCCCGGTTGACGCCTTGTGAGGGTGCGGCACGTTCAGAACCAATGGGGAATGGCTGTTGGGCGACGTTATGATCATTTTCCGATGCGTGAACCCTCGATTCCAGCATCTGTGCTACACCCACTGAGCTTTTCGGAATACCTCCTCCATCAGGCGCATATCTTCGAGGCAGTCTTCACCGTTGGAGCAGGGCGTCATATCATTCTTGATACAGGCGATAAAATGCTCTGCCTGTGCGCGAAACGCCCAATACGGTTCGCCATTCAGAATCTCGGTGGTGCGGGTCTGGCCGTTGTACACCTCGACCTGTGCGGCGTCCTGTTCGGCCATGGGGGCGGGGGTATTGACGCGCACCCAGCCGCGTTCGAAGTAGATCTCGGTCTTTTCGAGCCACCATTCGGATTGCACGCTCACGCCATACAGGTTAACGAGAACCCCGCCACTCTCGAGGATCGTGCTTTGATTGAGAAGCCCTTCGCGCAGAAGCGCGCCCCGCACCGTCAGCTTTTCGGGGAACAAATATCGCACCAGGTTCACATTGTGCGCGAAGATATTCATGTACGTGTTGAAGGTGGCCTGCTGCGGCGGGGACATCCACTCCGGGTTGCGGGGAACAAAATTCGGCTGGGGAGGCACGGTTTCTTCCGTCATAATCGGGCGCTCGACGTTGCGCAGCCAATCGCCGCCCATGCACCATGCGTTGACCAACTGGGTTTCGCCTAAGTCCCTAGTTTTGTAGGTGGCGTCGAGGCGCTGTTTCGCCAGGTTGACGCCTCGATCGTACCGTTTCATGAAGCCAATCATGAGTTTGACGCCGGCATCGGAAGCGGCCTGGGCCATTTCTTCAGCCTCGACGAGGCTTCCTGCCATGGGTTTCTCGATGAAGACATGTTTGCCTGCTTTTAGAAGGGGGAGGGCAATGAACCCGTTCATAAGATGCGGCTGACTGGCGATAACCGCATCGATGTCCGGGTCTTCCGCCAGTTCGCGGTGGTTTGTGTAGACCTTGTCGACCCCGTATTTCCGGGCGACCTCGCGCCCGAGTTCTCGCCGCGGTTCCGCGATGGCGATGACTTCGCAGTCCGGAATGCGCGCGTAGTTGCGTAGATGCGCCACCTGTCCCATGAAGCCGACGCCCGCAAATCCAACCTTGACCCTTCCCATAGTGGCCGCCCTTTCCTGGAAAATGCCCCCTGATGCCAGGCACCATGCTAGACAGGACACGCAGAGGCGTCAACTTTGGCGTGCCGGCCAGCGTCTCGAACATAGAGGGCTTCGAGGTGTGGTTGAAGCTGCGAAAGGTGCGAACAGGTGCTGAGTCTTCCCGTAGGTGTGTTATGCGCGGTGCTGTCGGCAACGCGGCTCTGGACCGTCTCGAGTCTCGAGGATGTGTATTCGGACAGTGTACCGCCGCCGGGAGCGGAACCCGAGGTCCGGCTCTACGCGGCGCGGGGTGAATACGAGTCATTCCAGATTTGCGTGCGCTCTTCATTTCGCGGCATCGACGGCCTCGATGTTGACCCCGAGCCCCTCAGCGCGGAAATCGGACCTCCTGAAATCCGGCGCGTGGGATATCTGGCTGTTTCGGAGCCTTCCGCACGGGCCTTTGACGAACGGGCGGTCCGTGCCGACCCGCTCATGGCGTTCGAGCCGCTCTTTATCGAGCGAGACACGACCGCGGCGTTGTGGGTTACCTATTACGTGCCGCCGGAGTGCCCAGCAGGCGTCTACGAAGGACGAATCGGCATCCGCCTCGGCGGGCGGGCTAAACGTTACGTCAACGTGGCTATCGAGGTCTTTGATTTTGAGATACCAGCCACGCCGAATGTCACCGTGGCCATGCAACTCGAGCCGGAGACGATTCGAACGTTCTTTGGCCTGTCTGGCGACACCCTCGAGGAGTGGCGGCCGTTCTACGACGCCCTTGCTCCGTGGCGGATTGCGTATAACGCCGCCCCGCGCTTTCCAGACACGCCCGGCGGGATGGACCCATATCTCGAGAACGTCCTTTATTCTGCGGCCAGTGCCCGCATGCCCGCGATCCGCCTCGGCATGGGGGAAACTCTGGCTAATCGTCTGACCAACACTTCCTCGTCAGCGGTTTCTCTGCAGACGGCCGCCGCAGCGCTGGCCAATCAGGGATGGGGGCGCCGCGGCTATGCCGAGCCATTGCCGCCGCTGCCGCGCTCGCACTGGCCGGAAACCAAGCTTAGTTACAACCGGTTCAGGGATGCCGTTCCTTCGGTAAAGCGTTTGCTGCGTGGCGCGCCGCATCCTGAACTTGAAGCGCTTGCCGAGATCTGGGTGTTGCCGCTTCAGTTTTTCGATCCTATTGCGATACAACGCCTTCGCATGGGTATGGCCATGTCGGCTGAACCTGCCCATCCACTCGAGGCGGCCCGGGCGTCCTCGAGTGCCCGCATCCCGACGCCGGATATGCCCTATGCGGCTGCCCCGTCGGATGCATACGATGGAAGTCTTTATACAGCATGGGTTTCCGAGGTTCCTCCTGCGCGAGAATCGCCCCAATGGCTCGAGCTGCGGCTGCAAGAGCCGGTATCTACGAAGACGATCCGGGTGGGCTGGCGCATTGGCCAGGAAGCCGCCGATCCGCGGGTGAGACTCGCCACGGATGAGAGACAGTGGAACATTGCCCAGATACGCTGGACGCATTACCTTTCAGACACGCCGTATGACCCAAGCTGGTCGGAGGGAGTCTTCGATCGTGTCAAAACGTTCAGAGGCATACGCTTCGAGTTTACCTCAACCCTGACGGGTGCGCCGGTGAGCGTCACGGGGGTCGAGCTTGGCCGCCCGCCAGACCCGGCCTCGATCGCGTATCTTTCTGGAGGCGCACGCGTGTGGCTCGAACAGGGGACCATGTCGTTCCCGTCGTTCCATGCCGATGCGCACCCGGTGGAGGCGCGCCTCGGCCCCTGGATGTGCTGGGGGCATGAACTGGATGGGCTGTTCGGGCAGCCGCTCAACCGCTGGCCGGAAGCGTGGAAACAGCTCGATACCCCAACACCTGAGACGTGGCCTGCAGCGGGTTCTGGTGAACAGTTTCTGGTCTATCCCGCGGCCGGCACGCTGGCCCCGTCAACCCGTTTATACCGGCTTCGTGATGGCCTTGAAGACTTCGAGTACATACAAGCGGCACGTGAAGCGGGCCTGTATGACCGGCTGTTCGCCCCGAACACCATGCATGTGTGCCGCTGGGAGCATTATGATTCCGATGTTGACCGTGTTAAACTCGACGCGATGACGACTGAACTTCAGCAATTGCGCATTGCTATCGGCCGCGCGCTGACGCGAGCGGCCAGGGAGAATTGACATGACCACACAGCGTTTCCTGTTGACCTGTCTGGCTTTTGTATGTCTCGGGGTGTTTTCCGGGGCGTCTCAAGCCCGCGCCACCGCAATTACGGTGATGACCTATAACATCCGCCACGGCAGGGGCATGGACGATGTGGTCGACTTGGACCGCATCGCGGAGGTGATCCGTGCCGAGAATCCGGATGTTGTGTGTTTGCAGGAAGTGGATCAAGGAATGACCCGCACCGACGGTCTCGACATACCTGCGGTGCTTGCGGCCAAACTGGGCATGAACATGGCGTTTGGGCCAAACCTCGCCATTCAAGGCGGGTATTACGGCAACGCGACCCTGACCCCGCATCCAATCGCCGAACACAAGAACCACCGCTTGCCGAATCCCGAGGGGGGCGAGGTCCGCGGCTGTCTGCACACGGCCATCGAAATCAATGGAACGACCGTACATGTGTTCAATACCCACTGGTCGATTATTGCCGCGGAACGTTTGCCCCAGGCCAGCACGATATTCGAACTGCTTCCGTCGGAGAGGACGATACTCGCTGGGGATCTGAACGAACTCTATACGCGCGACGGGGTTCAGCTTCTCCTGCGTCAGCTTCAGGACAGCGTTTCCGGGGTCCGGGAAGGCCGCAAGACTACCTTTGGCGAAGGAGAAAGGGCCCGGCGTATCGATTATGTGCTGGTCTCGAAAGACATCCGTGTGCTCAGCGCGCATGTGGTGGATACCGAGACGAGCCGCGTGGCCTCGGACCACCTGCCCTACGTCGTGAGCGTTGTCGTGAGCGAACCGGAATACGAAGAGAAATTCGAGGCCGATCCCCGCGAAGAATTCATAGTTCCCCGCAGTTCCGTCAGCCCGTGATCGCGGCAGACATGGCGTCTGCAGATCCGCGGCGTTGCGCGGTGCTCGCGACCAGCCCGCGTCAGTCAGAAAACGCCTTGGGCCCCAGATGTTTGACCAGCATATCCTGGAGGTCGCCAATCATATGGCGTTTGGTGAGGTAGTCCGAAGCCCCCACCTTTTCAATCTTGCCGCGGTCTTCTTCGGTGGAGGTTAGAAACACGATGGGTAGATTGGCGGGGATATCCGGATTGTTACGCAGGCGTTCGCAAGTCTCGTAGCCGTCGAAAACGGGCATCATGACGTCCAGGAACACGAGATCGGGTTCGGTTTCGGTTGCCATGTCCAACGCTTCCTGGCCGTTCGCCGCGTAAAACACCTGATGCCCCTCCGCCGTCAGGGCGACAGAGAGTACGTCGTACGAAGAGGAATCATCGTCGGCAATCAGAATACGGGCCATAACGCTACCCTCCCATTCCACTATTGCCGTTTCAGTATACCATCCCACACCCTGGGGTACACCATAGCCGTACTGCCCCCGCCAGAGCAAGTAGGAAAGCCCCGTCCAGATGATCAGCCCCCGCATTTTGCCGGGCAGAACATGCCGCAATCCCTTTTGAATTGGCTCTGGGGGTGGTGAATGCCGAGGCGGCCATATCAGAAAAACCTGGAAGGATTCTGCCAAAGCTTACAACCGGAGCGATTTTCTGAGATGCGTGCCGATCACTCGGTGATGGTAGCCTTCGTGGCGCCGGTCGAAATGCCGCCGTCGACCAGCAGGGTCTGGCCGGTGACGTAGCGGCTCTCTTCAGCAGCGAGAAAGACGACCGCCCCGTCGAGGTCGTGTGGCTGGCCAGGGCGTTTCACGGGAATGCGGTCGCAGATGTAACGCACCCAGGCGTCGTTTTCGTAGAGCACCTTGTTCTGTTCGGTCTTGAACCAGCCGGGGGCGAGGCAATTGACGGTGATTCCGTGCGGGCCCCATTCGTCGGCGAGGCTCATGGTGAGCTGTTTTGTGCCGCCGCGGCTGGCGCAGTACGGTGCGAGACCCGCGTATCCGAACACGCTTGTAACCGAGCCGATGTTGATGATGCGGCCGTACTGTTTCGGGATCATGTGCCGTGCCACGGCCTGCGCGACGAAGAATGTTCCCCGGAGATTGGTCTCGAGCACGAGGTTCCAGTCGTCCCAGGTTACATCGAGGGAAGGTTTGCGGACGTTGCAGCCCGCATTGTTGACAAGGATGTCGATCGTGTCGTATGCCTTGACGGCCTCGGATGCCATGCGTTGAATGCTTCCGTAGTCGCGGACATCCAGCTCGATGGGGACTGCCCTGCGTCCGAGGGTTTCGATTTCCCGCTGGAAACCCGCCAAATGGTCTTTATTGCGGCTGGTAATTACAAGATCGGCGCCGGCTTGAGCCAAAGCGCGGCCGAAATACTGGCCGAGGCCCCGGCTGGCCCCCGTCACGAGGGCCACGCGGCCAGACAGATCGAAAAAGGCATTCATTGCGTCATTCTCCGATTTATTCACATCCTACGGACACAACACCACTTTGAGCAGGCCCGGTTCTCGGGCATGAAGCCGCTCGAACCACGCATGACCGTCTTCGAGCTGTCCCGTGGCTGAAATGATCAGCTCGACGGCAATCTCTCCGCGCGCCAGCAGCGCGATAGCCACGGGGTACTCACCCGAAGATGCACACGACCCGAGCACGTTGAGTTCGCGCGTCACGGCGGTCTGGAGAGGAAAGGATACGCTGGGCGTGACGTTGCCCACCAGCACCACCGTGCCGCCCTTGCGCGCACACGCCAAACCTGCCCCCACGGTTTCCTCGATCCCCACCGCCTCGAGCACGATGTCCGCACCCTTGCCGCCGGTGAGCGAGGTCACGGCATCGGCTGTTGGGTTGTGGGCACTGTTGACGGTATCTGTCGCGCCGAGTTGTTCGGCCAAACCGAGGCGGGCGTCATCGAGGTCCACGGCGATGATGCGCCCGCAGCCCGCTCGTTGGAGGGCCTGTATCGCAAGCAAGCCGATGGTGCCCGCGCCAAGAACCACAGCCGTATCGTTGAGGCGGAGCGCTGCCCGCGACACCGCGTGGACCGCCACCGCCACCGGCTCGACCAAGCTCGCGTGTTCGAAGGACAGCCCGTCCGGGATGCGATACACAATACGCTCGGGTACGGCCACATACTCCGCAAACGCCCCGTCGCGCCGGTAATCTTCGCACGATACGCCGAGTACTCTCCGGTCATCGCAGAGATTCACGCGCCCCGCCCGGCAGAAGACGCACGTTCCGCAATAGATGGTCGAATCGAAGGTGACCCGGTCGCCCGGTTGAAAACAGGACACGGCTTCGCCTGTTTCGGTCACTTCGCCCGCGGCCTCGTGACCCATGACGATGGGCGGGATGCGGCGCCCCGAGCTGCCGTCGTAGCCGTGCACGTCGCTGCCGCAGATCGCGCAGGCCCGGACCCGCACCAGCACCTCGTCCGGCCTGCAGGCGGGCACGGGAACCTCTTGAATGGCCAGATGTTTGTATTTATCGAGCACCAGTGCGCGCAAGGTCATCTCCTCTTGTGGCTGAATTCCCAACAACTGTTTCATCTTACGTGTGGTAACAGAGGGAAACAAGATTGGAAAAATGATGTTTCCGAGCGGTACCCTCAACAGCGCGGACGAGTTCATGCGGGAGGCGCTGCCATGAAAGCCATGGTGCTCGAAGAGATTGCCGGTATTGATACATCCCCGCTGGCGTTGCGGGAAATGGCCGTGCCCGAGCCGGGGCCCGGCGAGGTGCGCCTCGAGGTGCGGTGTTGCGCGATATGCCGGACGGATCTGCACGTCATCGAGGGCGAACTCCCGAGAGAGAAGCTGCCCATCATCCCCGGGCACCAGATCGTGGGCGTTGTGGACAAAGTGGGGGAGGGGTGCTCGGACATTCGCGAGGGCGAGCGTGTGGGCGTGGCATGGTTGCGGCACACGTGCGGACAGTGCCTTTTCTGTATCCGCGGCCAGGAGAATCTATGCGAATCGTCGCGCTACACCGGCTATCACGCGGACGGGGGATACGCTGAATACGCCATAGCGCCAGAGGCGTTTGTCTATACGATACCCGAGGCATTTGGGGACACCGATGCCGCCCCGCTGTTGTGCGGCGGCATTATCGGTTACCGGGCGCTGAAGCGCGCCAATGTGCCCGAGGGCGGACGTCTCGCGCTGTATGGTTTCGGCTCTTCCGCGCATGTGGTGATGCAGATCGCGAAACACCGGGGCTACTCGGTCTACGTGGTGTCGCGCGGAGAAGAACATCTCGAGCTGGCCCGCGCGATGGGGGCGGATTGGGCAGGAAACGACGCTGCCGATATGCCAGAGAAAGCCGACAGCGCGATCATCTTCGCGCCCGCGGGCCGTCTGGTTCCCGTGGCGCTCGAAATGCTCGAAAAGGGCGGCACGCTCGCCTTGGCAGGCATCTACATGACCGATGTCCCGGCGTTGAGCTACGAGAAACACGTGTTCTACGAGCGCGACATCCACTCGGTGACCGCCAATACCCGCGAAGACGGCCGGCAACTGCTCGAGGAAGCGGCCGAGATTCCGATTCGTCCGCGCATAACGGTATACTCGATCGAGGATGCCAACCGGGCTTTGCAGGACCTCAAGAACGGCACGCTCAGCGGGACGGGGATTCTGCGGGTCTCGACGTAAACGATTCGGCATTGGCACCTGCTTGCTATACAATGCCGTGAGGTTGGGCTGCACAGAACGCAAGCAAAGGGGGACGCTGTGAAAGACATTTCGCGCCGCAGATTTCTGGGAGCCACGGGGGGCGCGCTGCTTGCTGGTATGGCGCCGCGCGCGTTTTCGGCCCCGGGCTCGAGCAGGCCCAATGTTGTATTCATACTCATTGACGACATGGGCTGGCCGGATGCCGGATGTTATGGCAACCGCTTCAACGAAACTCCGAACATCGACAGGCTGGCCGCGCAGGGCATGCGCTTCACCGACGCCTATACTGCGTCTCCGGTTTGCTCTCCCACGCGCGTGAGCATCATGGCGGGGCAGTATCCCGCGCGGGTGGGCATCAACGATTTTATCCCCGGCCACCAGCGGCCCTACGAAAAACTGAAGACGCCGGTAAACCGCACGCAATACTTGCCGCTTGAGGTGACGTCCCTTGCGGAAGCGCTCAAACCCGCAGGATATGCCACCGGCTATTTCGGCAAATGGCACCTCGGCGGACGCGAGCATTTCCCTGACGCGCAAGGGTTCGACTCGTGGCTTGTGTCGGTCGGCCGGCATTTCCAGTTTCGCACCACGCCCCCCATGGATATCGAGGAAGGAACCTATCTCACCGAATTCCTGACAGACCACGCCGAGAAGTTTATCGAAGAGCACCGGGAACAGCCGTTTCTGCTCTATCTCTCGCACTACGCGGTGCACATACCGCTCGAGGCGCGCCAGGAACTGATCGACAAATATGAGGCGAAAGAGAAACCGCACGAGGGGGTCAACAATCCCGTTTATGCCGCCATGGTCGAGCACGTCGATCAGAGTGTGGGGCGCATCATGGCGAAACTCGATGAACTCGGTCTTGCGGACAACACGGTGGTTGTGTTCACCTCGGATAACGGCGGTCTCCGTCAACGGTATGATTTGCAGGGGCCGATTGTATCGAGCAATGCCCCTCTTCGCGACGAGAAAGGCTCGCTCTACGAGGGCGGCATCCGGGTGCCGCTTATTGTGCGGTGGCCGGAGGTCATTGAACCCGGCACCACCTCGAGCGAACCCGTGAGCAGCATCGATTTCTATCCGACCTTCGTCGATATTGCGGGGACGCCGCCTCCAGTGAATCAGGTGTTGGACGGCGTGAGCCTGCGGCCGGTGCTCGAACAACGCGGCGCCCTTGACCGCGATGCCATTTACTGGCATTACCCGCATTACCACCACTCGACGCCCGCGGGCGCTATTCGCGCGGGAGATTGGAAACTCCTCGAGTTCTTCGAGGATGGGCGGCTTGAACTCTACAATCTCGACGACGATATCTCGGAATCACGCAACCTGGCGGAGTCATTGCCGGACAAAACGGCGGAATTGCGCGAGAAACTCGCGGCATGGCGCGACGAGCTCGATGCGGACATGCCCGGACCCAATCCAGACTACGACCCGGCCCGCGCCCACGAATGGGGTCCGCCAATTTGGGAAGGAAGCGCCGAGCGCGGCGCTCGAGCGCGGCCACGTTGATTCTTGGGGAAGTGTGCATCGAGCCGGGAGCCGGGCTACTGTTTCTTGCGCATGCCGGTCTTGCTCAGAAGGGTCACGCCGCATTTTCGGGCGGCCTTCGCGCGGGCGCGGGCCTACAATTTTTCCTGTAGCGCAGGCGTCTCGCCTGCATTTCGGCCGGCGAGGGCGCTCCTCGTTTAATCCTGAGAAGGCTACTGCGAAACACGCGAATGACACGAAAGAGTTTCGCGCGTTTGGCGTGTTTCGTAGTGGGGCAAGTCTTGATGCAGGCGAGACGCCTACGCTACGCGACGCGGCGAGAGGCCCGCGCTACACTATGCGGCGAGGCGGCGTTTTCGTTGTGGCACAAGCAACGCATTGCCGACCTGGAACGGCCAGATCGTGTATATGCGTAGTTGGCCATCTCGATCGCGGCGTCAAGGTCATCGTGTCGCTGTCCGGCATCAAGGCAAGATCTTCATGGGCGCTCCTTGCCGAAGACGCTCAGAACACCGCGATATCGATCTTGCTGGCCTGTCTTCCGCCGGGGCGGAACATGACAAGGTCTTGAGCACCGTTGCCGTTGAGGTCGTATGTGCGCGCCTCGCCAAACGGCTTGAACGGCAGGGTGACCCAGGGCCTGCTCGATATGAAGCGTTCGGGTTCGCCCGTGTGAATGACAACCTCATCTGTTCCGGAGCCAAACATGGCATCGAGGCGGCCGTCTCCGTCAAAATCGGCCAGGATAAAAGCGGGTCGTTCGCGGCCTTCGGGCGCGTCGAGGGTCACGCTGGTCGAGAAATCCGGCCTCGTGCTGAAGGTCTGGCCGTCAAACAGGAACACATCCACATCGATGGCGACTTTTCTGCGTAGAAAGAGATTCATGAAATTTCTGACGCCGAAGGGAACCTTGATGAACATGACATCAAGCTGCTCGTCGCCGTCTACATCGATGAGCAGGGGCGTCGCGAAGGCGCCTTTGGCCTCGAATTCCGCCGTGGGTTCGTCGGGATACGTAAACGGAGCCGTGGCGATATACACCTGCGTGACAACGGTGATATTCACATTGCCTTTGGTCTGCGTCACGATCAGGTCCGGAAGGCCGTTACGGTTAATGTCTTTCAATTGGGCCGACACATCCCACTCATTGTCGTCATTGATTGGCAGCTTGTAGCGGGTGTGTTGGGTCCATTTCTCGCCATAGGCGAAGTCGACAGACTCTTCCCCGAGAAACGCGATCCCTTTCGGGGATTGCTCCTCGAGGGAGAACAGGTGAGGAGCAGGCAATCGGTGGCGAATCTGGACGGATGACCCGCCACGGACTTCACTCACAATATCACATTCCACGATACCGTATTCGCGGTCGGCCGTCCTGATGATGTAGCCGGTATGGGTGGGAATGAGCCATTCATCGATGCCGTCGTTATTCAGATCGCGGGCGATTGCGTCCAGAAATTGGGGTTCCCGGACATTTCCCGGAAGCAGCGACGGGAACTCGATTGTCCGAATCCTCTCGAACCCTTCCTCTCGATACGCATAAACATCTGCTCCGCGCGGGGTTGTAACAACCAATTCACGTGGCGGCTGCCCATCGGTCTCGGCCCAGAACAGCCCACCGGCGCCTGGGTCAAGCGCCATCATGAACGTCGGTACAGACGGATAGGTGCCCGTGCCGGTACTCATGAATACGGCCAGATACTTTCTCAGAGGGTCACTCTTGGGGTCGCCGCACAACGCAACAATGTCTTTGTGCCCATTCTGATTCAGGTCTTTTGCAGCAAGATCCCAGATCGCGTCTGGAGCTTCAAGCGTGGCTATCTGGGGAGCGGCCGCGCACTGGACCGCCGCGAGAACGATGAGCGAAAGCATACTATCTCCTTGTTGGGGTTGCAATTCCATTGGCCCGGGCGCCAGCCGGGTTAGAGCACATTACTTTGATTGGACAAGGCGATTGTCCAACGGGTTTCGGAGTGGCACAGAGGCGTTCGACTATGCGCGAACGGGCCCTCTGGATTGATGCGGCTTGGTTACACGCCTGCCGCGGTGGAGAGCTGATTGCGCAGCGTGTCGGTGAACACGGCAAACTCCATGTTTTGCGAGAGTTCAGTGCCGAAACGCAGGGCTACTACCGAGATGTCTTCGTACTCGTGAGCCACACGCATCACTTCGGCCGACCCCACGAAGGTGCGGGGCAAATGGGCGTTGTCATCGCACAGCTTGGTCGAGATAGCCACCGAAACACGCATGCCCGAAGTGACTTCGTGTTTGGTGCGCACAAGAACTCCGCCACGGCACATGTTGAGCACGTTGCCGCGGCAGACCAAGCGGCATTTCTGCTTGGGATCGTGAACCGCGATCTTGATCTTCATGGGGACCGCGAAACGTCGCGCTACCCGGCGTTCTTGCCGGGGCTCGAACGGGTCGTCCCATCGTGCATTCGTTTCGTACCGAGCCATCATTCTTTCCTCATCACCGGAACCCGAGTGATCAATACTCCCATGTGCGCTCTCGGTTCCACAGAGCCGTTACGCGACAACCTTTACTATCCAAAGTATAGCACTTATTAGCAGTTTTGTCCAGCACAAATGGCTTTATGCGCACTATAAATTATTTTCCTATCATTTACCCTGAAAAGTAGACGAATGTTATTGCCATCTATTCATTTGAGGTGACGTTATGGTGCTTGAGTTAGATGAATACATTAAAAAGTGCTAAAATAATGGTCTTGGGGATAGTTTAAAGGCCTGAGTACCGCGAATTTACGCACGCTCGACCGCAAAGGAGCGACAGAAAGCGCAGTAATTTGTCAACTAAACATCTTGGATGTTGGTCAGTTCGTCGTAAAAAGCGCGGAACGAGTCGCCATGTGCGCCATTCAAGAAGGCCATGGCGGCGCGGGGATGTTTATTGAGGAGGCCGGTAATCACGTAGGGCATCTCATAACCCCATCGGAGCTCTTGCTTTAGAGGTATGAAATATCTCTCGATGAGATCGAGCACCGGGCGCAAATCGAACTTGGGATTCTCAAGAAATCCGATGATCAGCTCGAGCGGACAATTGCCGGCGGCGCGTCCGATGCCGTAAATCGAGCCATCAAGGCACGTGATGCCCTTCATTGCGGCTTCGACCGTGTTGGCGAATCCGAGTTGCTGGTTGTTATGTGTGTGAATGCCGATTTGCTTCCCCGGCACCTTGGCCAGATATTTGTGGGCCATGTACTCGACCTGGCGGGGCTGAAGATAGCCGAAACTGTCTACCAGATAGACCATATCGAAATCAGTTGCGGCGAGATGGTCCAGGGCCGCGTCAAGGTCGGGCTCGAGCGCGTGCGAGATGGCCATGATGTTCACGGCGACCTCGTAGCCCTGGCTCTTGCAGTGGTTGCCGAGTTCGATGGCCTTCTCGATATCTTTCACATACGTCGCCACCCGGTACAGCTTAACAATGGATTGTCCGGCGGGAATGATGTCGTCGAAATCCGTGCGGCCGACATCTGCCATGACCGAGACTTTGGTGTCGCACTCGAACGCGACCTCGCGCAGGTCTTCTTCATCGCAGAACCGCCAAGGGCCGAAATCGTCCTTCGAGAATTGTTTTTTGTCGGCCCGATAGCCCAGCTCGACATAGTCGATGCCGGCTTGTGCCAAGCCCGTAAACACCGCTTTCACCATGGCCGTATCGAAATGCCAATCGTTCATCAGGCCGCCGTCGCGGATGGTGCAATCGAGGACCTTTATCTCCGGTCTGTACATGAGATCTCTCCCAAGAATTGCGTAGTGCGAAAGCCTACCGAAAGCGCCCGGGCGATTCAAGGCGGCCGATTGGTCACGGCGGTTGCGCTACCTGACCTCTTGCAAATTGGCATAGTGACTTTCGCAATTTTTTGCAATTTCGCAAGAGTGCGCCGTTTCGTTGCCCCGGCGGGCCGAAACCCTGAAGCCTGAGCGACTCCCTACGGTAAGAAACAGCCAATCCAGTAACGGTTTGCGGGGTTTTCCCGCCGGCAGACTGCGTGACCACGGCCGTGAATATGCGCCTCCCATGCGTTTTTCCTAAAATTTCCGGGATATGGCGTGAATTGGCGCCCTCTTTGCCATTTGCTGTGCGTAAGATGGTTAGCTGTGCCCCATTGACAGCCGGGGGGCTCGTGCATACTGAACTCAGGAAAACGGTTTCTGATCGGAGGTTATCTGCCGATACCTAATTGGACACGTCTAGGTTTGCATAAAATAAGCAGTATTGACAAAAAACAGGAAGTGGTGCAGACTGAATGGTGAGAACGGGTTTGCGGCGGGCGGGCCGTGGACGGAAAACAGAAACGCATTGTTGCATGAAAGGGAGGTATTCGTAATGAGAAAGAAGGGATTTACGTTAATCGAGTTGCTGGTCGTCATTGCTATCATTGGCATCTTGGCGGCTATTCTGCTTCCCGCGTTGGCCCGGGCGCGCGAAGCGGCACGGCGCGCGGCCTGCGCGAACAACCTCAAACAGATGGGGCTCATCTTCAAGATGTACGCCAACGAGTCCCGCGGCGAAATGTGGCCCCCCATCGCGGGCTTCCCGACGGGAGCTGAAATTGGATGGTCCGCCAATAGCGCTGGGTGCCAGTTCTATGTCGATTTCGACTTCGGGCCGTGTCCAGAAGTGCTCTTTCCCGAGTACATGAGCGATTGGGCGATTTGGATCTGTCCGTCGGCGCCCGATATGACCGGGAACATGGAAGAAGACCTGATGATAGTGCCGCAGTTCGCTCCCGATGGCTCGAACTGTGTTCTTGATCATGGTGTTCCCTCGCAAATGGTGGGCGTCGCCACTTGGGCGGACAAGAACTACATATACTTGGGGTGGGTGTTGGACAATGCCGGTGCGGACGGGCCTCAGGCACCGTGCAATGCTCTCCCCCTGCCGGGTGCGGGTGAAGTCGGTTCTCTACCCATTTCCCTGCAGGTTCTCGCAATGTTTCTGACGCTTGACGATGTGGACGGGCTTGACCGTCCGAACACTCCGCTGGAGGGGGCTCAGAAGAAGGCGTTTCTGGAGCGTGATCTGGATATCTCCAATTGGTCGGAGACGATGGAAGGTATGCTCGGTGTGCCGCCCGTGGGCAACGCCGAAGGCCATACGCTTTACCGGTTTCGTGAAGGCATCGAGCGCTTCATGATCACCGACATCAACAACCCGGCGGCCGGCGCCATGGCACAAAGCGAACTCGCTGTCATGTACGATCAGTCGAATCTGTTACCTACCGGCAACGCGAAATTCAACCACGTGCCGGGCGGCGTGAATGCCCTGTATATGGACGGCCACGTCGAGTTTTTGCGGTATCCGCACAGCAAATTCCCGGGCAACCCCCAGTGGTCCGCGACGACAGCGTGCCTGGCGCCGTAGGAGCGATATGAATACACAACACGTATTCGCATTGGATACGAGGCAGCGCCGGAAGCCCGGTGTGGTTTGCGGCGCTGCCGTCAGCCTTTTGTTAAGTGTGCAAGCGGAAATGTGAGGCCCGCCCGCCGCCAATAACCCGCACACGCACCAGAATGCCGAGTCGCTGGATGATTCAAAGCGAGGTCACCCAAAGCCTTTGGCTTTCCTCAGGTAGACATGGGTATTGAATGACCCGGCACGCCGGGCGAAACCGAAGCGGCGGCAAGCCACCGCACTCCAAAGGTTTTCCCCTATCTGTAGTGTGGTTTCCACCACGCCATTCATGCCTCCGGCGGTCCTCGGCAACGTGCGCCCGATGATCCGAGCGCCGACGTTACCCTGCGCTTATCCGGATTCGGGAGGGGGAGCGTTCTTGTACCTTGGCGGCGTGTCTTGCTATGGTTTCACAATAAACCTGAATCAGGGGAGTGTGGAGCCGTGTCCGGCAAGGGGCTGTTTCTTCAAAATGTGATCGCGGTGATCTGGGATTTCGACCGGACGCTGTCGCCGCAGTATATGCAGAAACCGTTGTTCGAGGCGTATGACGTCGATGAGAACACGTTCTGGAACCAAGTCAATGAACTTCCCGCGTTTTACCGGCGGGCGGGGATTCATGTGCAGCGTGACACGTGTTACCTGGGCCATATTCTCTCCTATGTGCGCGCGGGGCGTTTCAAGGGCCTGACCAACGCCAAACTCCGCTCATTGGGCAAGACGATCACATTTTTCCGCGGGTTGCCCTTCTTTCTTGACCGCCTGAAGGCTATCGTGAAGGAGCCGCCATACGCCGAAGGCGACCTGCGCCTCGAGCATTACGTCGTGAGCACGGGGCTGGCCGAAATGATTCGCGGTTCCGAGATCGCCGAGAAACTCGA
>SLSB01000487.1 GCA_007130675.1 Candidatus Hydrogenedentota bacterium
CTAAACTGCGGGACTGATCGCGCAGACGATGATCGCAACCAAAGGAGTGGCGCGGTGGATGCCGATCAGACGGAAAGATGCAACCGCGAATACACGCCAATGAGCACGGGCAGGACCCCTGCTCGGGGTCCTTACCCAGAGGGTGCGGTCCAGGATCTTGGTTGACGTTCTTGGGTGCGACGGCGATCCATGGGCTTGCGTGACGCGGGCCCTCGTGACTATTCACCAAAGAGGGCAGTTCAAAGAGACTGACGGTGCCATGGCTTTCCAGGCCATGAATCATGGACAAGATGCCCATGCCTGGTGCCATGGCCTTGCAAGCCATGTCATGGGCAGGATGCCCATGCCACTTCGTGCTTCGACAGTTCAAAGGAACTGAGGCCTTCATTTGCGCAGCAAGACAACGTAAGTCGCGGTGTTTGTATCATTTTTCCCATATCCGTTCGATCCCGATCCCGATTTCGATTTCGATTTCGATCCCGATCCCGAACGCGATGGATGAGTTTTGTCACACATAGGCACTTGAGGATCTTGGCGATACCGCAATAGACGGGGTCCGTAGGCCCCCTGTTTGTGCCGTTGGACAGCAGATCGCTCAAGCGAGCCGGCTCTTTTATGTGTGGATGTATGCCTTTGCCGCGGCCATCCGGGCCATTGACGCGCGGTCATCCGGGGGATACACTGAGCGAGGGAGGAACGCGCATGACGCCAAAAGAACGCGTGCTGGCCGCGATCGGCCACCAGCAACCGGACCGGGTGCCTATTCAAACCTATCTCACGCCGGAAATACACCAGCAGCTTGCCGACCATTTTGGCGCGGCCGATGTGCACGGCGCGCTGGGCGTCGATTTTCGCGGGGTCAGCGCGCGGTTCACGGGCACCGAGCGGCCCATCCCCGAGGACTGCGCCAGCGTGGACGAATGGGGCACCGGCTACATCATGAAGGAGTATCCCGGTGGAACCTACCCCGAGCCCTTCCACCAGCCCCTGGCGGCGCTGTCGTCTATCGATGACGTCGAGGCCTACCCGTGGCCAACGGTGGATGACTACGACTTCTCGGACCTGCGGAACCAGTGCGCGGAGTTGTCGGACTATGCCGTGTGTCTTGGTGGGGCGGGCATTCCCGACATCGTCAACGGCGTGGGCCGGGGCCGCGGCATGGAAGCCGTCTTGCTCGACATCATCACGCAAGATCCCGTCGGCACGGCCATCATCGACAAACGCTGCGATTTCTACTACGACTACTGCCGCAAGGCACTCGAAACCGCTGGCGACAGGATCGATATTCTCTGCCTGGGCGAGGATTGCGGCAACCAGAATGGTCCCATGTTTGACCCGGCGGTGTTCGACCAGTTTTTCCGCCCGCGTCTACAGCGGTTTTACGACCTCGGGCACGAGTTCGGCTGCGCGGTGATGATGCACTCGTGTGGGAGCACACGGAAACTGATGCCGCGTTTCATCGAGATGGGCCTCGATGTGCTCGATGCGGTGCAGCCAGAGCCCTCGGGCATGAACCCCGAAGAAGTCAAGCGGGAATTCGGCGCCCAACTCACCTTTTGCGGCATGATCAGCACCCAGCACACCCTTCCCCACGGCACCGAAGCCGAATGCCGGGCCGAGGCGCGCCACCGTATCGAAATCATCGGGAAAGGCGGCGGCTACATCTTCAGCCCCGCCCATTGCATTCAGCCCGACACGCCCCTCGAGAATGTACTGGCCATCTACGAAGAAGCGCTCGGACTGGCCGAAGGCGCGCTGCAAAACGCGCGCGCTTAAGGTAAGGAGAAACACAAATGAGCGGCTATTCAGAGTCTGTTCAGGCGGTCCGTCTTGACCCCGTGGGGTGCATCTCGGAAGGGTGGAATCTCATCAAAGACCAATACGGGCTCTTCCTGGGCATCACCTTTGTGGGCGTACTCCTCGCCGGAATGGTGCCGTTCGGGATTATCGCCGGGCCAATGTACTGCGGCATCTTCCTCGCGCTGTTCATGAAGATGCGCCGGGAACCCATCGAATTCGCCACGCTCTTCAAGGGATTCGACTATTTTCTCGAGAGCCTCATTGTGACCCTGCTCATCTTCGTCTTGCTCGCGGCCGTCATGATACCTTTTTTCATTGCCTTTTTCGGGCTCATTGCGATAGTCGCGGGTATTGGGCGGGGGGCCAACATGGAGGCGATGGCGTTTGCAATCCTCGTGCCCGCATTAGGCGTGGCGGTTTCTGTGCTGATGCTCCTTAGCCTCTTCCTGACCGCCTGTATGTGGTTCGCCTATCTGCTGCTGGTGGACCGCAACCTCCGGGCATGGCCCGCGCTCACGCTCTCGGCCAAGGCGGTGTGGGCAAACAAATGGGGCGTGCTGGGCCTCATGCTGCTCAACTGGCTGCTGTCGGCCGCCGGAGCGCTTCTGTGCTATATCGGCCTGGTCCTCTATTTCCCCATTATGTTCGCTTCCTTCGCGGTCGCCTACCGCAGGATGTTTGGTGAATCCGCGCCCCCGCCGGCACCCATCATCTGACGCGCCGAAACTGGGCTTATACGCGGTGTTTTGCTTCGTTTCACACCGCAATACGCGGCGACTGTTGCCGTGAAAATATAGATTTTGATAATATTCTTAAAAACATTATGAAAATTTACAGAATAATTTAGCATTCAAAAAGCAAAAATCAATGGCATAATGTAACCAATCAATTTATAAACAAACTAAAGTC
>SLSB01000564.1 GCA_007130675.1 Candidatus Hydrogenedentota bacterium
ACCGTGGAACCCTCGGCATTCATTCGCAGCGGCAGGTCGGCAAAGGCCGCGAGTTTGAAAAACTCCGCGAATACCAGCCGGGCGACAGCTACGAAGACATCCACTGGAAAGCGACCGCCAAGCGCGGCCATCCCATCACGAAGATCTACCAGCTCGAACGCACGCAAGAGGTTTACGTGGTAGTGGACGCCTCGCGCCTGAGCGCCCGGTGCACTCCGCCCCCCCCCGGCGCGGACCCTCGAGCGGCGGACCGCACCCAGCTCGAACGCTTTCTCACGGCAAGTCTGGTGCTGGGGCTAGCCGCCGAGCGCCAGGGCGATTTGTTCGGCAGCCTGGTGTACAGCGATCGGGTCGACACGTTCGTGCGGGCCAAGAACGGCAAGGCCCATTACAGCGCGTGCCGCGACGCCATGTACGCCCTCGAACCCCGTGTGGTGAACCCCGACTTCGAGGAATTGGCCGCGTTTGTCCGCCTGCGCATGCGCCGCCGCGCCCTGCTGGTCTTCCTGACCAACCTGGACGACCCTGTCCTGGCCGAAAGCTTCCTGCGCATGGCCGAGTTGATCGGCCGGCATCATCTGCTCATGGTCATGATGATCAGCCCGCCGCGGGTGCGGCCAGTGTTTTCGCACGGAGACGTCCATGACCCCGGCGATCTGTACCAGGAGCTGGCCGGGCACATGCACTGGCACGACCTGCGCGAATTCGAGCGCAACCTTTACCGGCGTGGCGCGTCGCTGCATCTGGTTCCCAACGAGCGCCTGTGCACGGAGTTGGTAAGCCAGTACATGACCATCAAACAAAGGCAAGTGCTGTGATTATCGATTTGGAACGGTTCATCACCGAAGAACGCCCTCGCTGGAACGAGCTCGAGCGACTCCTCGATCGTTTGGCGAACGACGCCGCCTACCGCTTCAATGTGGCCTCCGCGCGGCGGTTTCACTATCTCTATCAGCGCACCTCGAGCGACTTGGTTAAACTCGGCACCTACGGGGCCGAACCGGCGCTGACGCACTACCTCGAGGCCTTGGTTGCCCGTGCCTACGGCGAGATTCACGAGACGCGCAAACGCCCCCACCGCCTGGCTATCGGCCATTGGGTCCGCAATGTGCTTCCGCAGACATTCAGACGCCATATCGCGGCGTTTTATGTGTCGCTGGGCGCCATACTGCTCGGCTGTTTCTTCGGCAGCGTGTTTGTGCTCAACCCCGAAGCCAAACAGACGATACTGCCCTATGCCCATTTGCAGATTGACCCGGCCGAGCGGATCGAGGCCGAGCGGGAAGTCTACGAGCGCGCACATGAACGAGGCATCGACCCCCTCGCCGGGATGAAAGCCCAAGGCACGGCCTTCTACATCATCAACAACACCCGAGTATCGTTCATCACCATGGCCCTCGGCATGACATGGGGCGTGGGTACTATCGCGGTGCTTTTCGGAAACGGCGTATTGCTCGGGGCCGTATGCATGGACTATGTCCGCGCGGGCGAGGGCGTGTTTCTGACCGGCTGGCTGCTTCCCCATGGCGCGACCGAGATTCCGGCAATAGTTATTGCGGGCCAGGCGGGGCTCCTGCTCGCGCGAGCCCTGCTCGGCTGGGGCACCCGCGACCCCCTGAGCGAACGCATGCGCGCCATCGGACCGGATGTCGTCACGCTAATCGGCGGGGTCACGCTTCTGCTCATTTGGGCGGGTTTCGTCGAGGCCTACCTCTCGCAATACCATTTTGTCGTCCCGTTTTGGCTCAAAATCGGGTTTGGACTGGTTCAACTGGTGCTGCTCTTTGTATATCTGTACCGGTCGGGCCGTGCGGCCGAAATGCAAGCAGCGGCGAATGACGCCCAACACACGGAATCCGGTGCCGCATGAGCGTATACGGTCCACAGCGCATGGTCATCCGCACCCCCGAGGGCGTCGAATTCGGACTTATCCTCGCGGGACCAGTGACGCGATTCCTGGCGTGGCTTGTCGACGCCGTTTGCCTGGTGGTGGCGACGTTCGTCCTTGTGGTCGCGATGTCGGTGCTCGCGCCAATTCAAGGCGACATGGCCGCGGCGCTGTTCGCACTCGGCATGTATGCCATGTTCACCGGCTACCGCATCGTCTGTGAGTGGTTTCTGCGCGGCCAGACCATCGGCAAGCGGCTGCTGCGGCTGCGCGTCATTGATGCCCAGGGGCTCCGGTTGGGTTTCAGCCAGGTGGTTGTGCGCAATCTTCTGCGGTTTGCCGACGGCCTGCCGCTGCTTTACTTCGTGGGCGGGCTGTTGTGCATGCTCACGCGCCGCTGCCAGCGGCTCGGCGATATCGCGGCGAACACCGTGGTTGTTCGCGAGGAAACCTTCGCAACGCCAAATCTCGGCAAGGCGCTGCCCGGAAAATTCAACTCGCTCAAGAATCACCCCCATCTCGCCGCACGGCTGCGGCAACGTGTGAGCGCCGAGGCCGCAAAACTCGCCCTGCAGGCGCTCCAGCGAAGGGATGCCCTCGAGCCCGAAGCCCGCGTGCACCTTTTTGCCGAACTGGCGGCCTACTTCAAATCGCTGGTGCCTTTCCCCGAAGAAGCCTCGCTCGGCATATCCGACGAAAACTATGTGCGCAACGTCCTCGACGTCGTATTCGGCGCCCAAAAGCCTGCCGTTAGCCCCAAAGACTTCCTCGAAGTGCCCACGAACAGCACCGATGACGTCGAGCCGGTATGAAC
>SLSB01000689.1 GCA_007130675.1 Candidatus Hydrogenedentota bacterium
GCGGCGGTTTATGCATGGTTTGTGGCAAAATGGTACTATCAGGAGTTTATGGAGGTGACTCGAGGCCGGCGGAATGGCGGCCCCACAGATGAGGCCCGATGCGAACCGAATTCGCCAAATTGCTGAAGACCATCCGGAAGTATAATCCGGACGCCGATACGGGCGTGGTGCGGCGGGCCTACCGCATTGCCGACCGCGCCCACCAGGGCCAGATCCGTCTGTCGGGCGACCCCTACATCACGCATTGTCTGGCAGTCGCAAGCAATCTGGCCCAATTGCGGCTGGATACGACGACGATTGTGGCCGGTCTCCTCCATGACGTGCTCGAGGACACGGACGTGACCCCCGAGGATTTGACCCGCGAGTTCGGCGAGGAGATCGCCGCGCTGGTCGAGGGCGTGAGCAACATCCGTGCGTTGAGTCTGCCCGCGTCGCTACCGGCGGAATTGAGCCAGAAGCAGAAGCAGGCCGAGAATTTGCGCAAGATGCTGGTCGCAACGGCCAAGGATGTCCGGGTGATTCTCATCAAATTGGCCGATCGCCTGCACAATATGCGCACCATCGAGTATCTGCCCGAGGACCGCATTCACAGGATTTCGCAGGAGACGCTGGATATTTATGCCCCGCTGGCCAACCGCCTGGGTATGGCACGTTGGAAATGGGAACTCGAGGACCACGCCTTTCACCATCTCGACCCGGCTATGTACCGCGAGATGGCCGCGCGGGTGGCCATGAAACGCCGCGAGCGCGAGGCGTGGCTCCAGAAAACGGTCGAGTTTCTCGAACAGCGCCTTGCTGAGAGCGAGGTGGTCGCGCGCGTCATCGGGCGGCCCAAGCACCTGTTCAGCATCTATCAGAAGATCGTCCAGCAGGGCAAAGACTTCGAGCAGGTGATGGATGTCCAGGCCGTGCGGATTATCACGCAGACCGTGGCAGGGTGTTACAACGCGCTGGGCGTCGTGCACCACCTCTGGCCGCCGGTTCCGGGCCGGTTCAAGGACTACATCGCCGTGCCCAAGATCAACATGTACCAGTCGATCCACACGACGGTGATGCGCGAGAACGGCGCCCCGCTCGAGATTCAGATTCGCACCGAAGAGATGGACCGCACGGCCCGCGAGGGGATCGCGTCGCATTGGCGCTACAAGGAAGGCCTGGGCAAGCAGGACCTGAAACTGGATAACCAGTTGCGGTGGCTGCGGCAGATGTATGAGTGGCTCAACGAGGCGCATGCCCCCGAGGAACTGCTCGACAGCGTCCGGCGCGATGTCGGAGCCAGCGAGGTCTACGTGTTTACGCCCAAAGGCGAGGTCAAAGAATTGCCGGGCGGCGCGACCCCGCTCGATTTCGCCTATATGATCCACTCGGACGTCGGACATCAGTGCATTGGCGCGCGGGTCAATGGCGCGATGGTCCCGCTCCGGTATCATTTGCAGACCGGCGACGTGGTCGAGATTCTCACCTCGAAAAACCAGACCCCGCATCTGGACTGGCTTGATGTGGTGGTCACCGGCAGGGCCCGGACGCGCATCCGCCAGCGGTTGCGCGAGATCGGCGAACTCGAGCCCATCGAGGAGGATGAACCCCCGGAGCGCAAACGTTCCCCGAAGCTGTCTCGCAAGCCGCCCAGCACCATCCGGCAGGTGGACGACACCACGCGGCAGAAGCTCATACGCATTCAGGGCAATAAAGGGATAGCCGTGCAGTTCGCCAAATGCTGCAACCCTATGCCGGGACACCCGATTATCGGATACATCACCAAGACGCCGGGGATTACCATCCACCGCGCGGAATGCCAGCATTTCGGCGTGACCAAGCGCGATCCCGAGCGGATTATCGAGGCCTACTGGGACGGCGAACTGGGCGGGTTCACCCGTGAAGTGGGCATGCGCGTTACCCTCGGGCAGAGGCCCAATGTGTTGGCGGACATCACCAACGCCATCCGGCCCATGAACATCAGCATTATCCGGGCTGAATACCGCCCCGGCGACAATGGCGAGACGTTCTTCGATTTTGTGTTCGAGACGCGCGAGGAAGAGGGCGCCAAACGGGTCGCCGCCACCTTGCGCACCGTCGCGGGCGTGGCAAACATCAAGCAGGTCCCCCCCGCGAAACTCTTCAAGACAGCCACGTAGTCACAGCGCAGCCGAACCGCAACCAAATTAGAAAACGGAGAAACCCTGTTGTTTTTTGGCACGGATAAACACGGATGGACGCAGATAAGATCTTGACGCACAGATCGAGCGCGGGGTTTCCATCTATGTTTATCTGGGTCCATCTGTGGTTCATATTCTCTTGGTTTGGGCGACCGTGCACGGGACCAGGCGCTGCATTTCCACCGCGATGCCCAATCGTCCCATCGTGTCCATACTGTTCATCCTGTTATCCTGACAAAAAATTCTTCTCCCCTCTTCTTGCGGCTTGGCGGCTTGGCATGAGAATCTTCATTCCCCTTCTTCCTAAATCGGCCCGTGTGTGTCATACTGCGTGTGCAGCAGATGGGGGTCTGTGTAGATGCCTGATGTGAATGCCATAGTCGCCGGCATCCCCAACGGGACTGTCCCAAGCGCGGCACGCGCTTCGCGCGCCGTGCGCGTGGAAATGGGGGACAGAAACGAATTATAGGGCATTCTCGTGTACTCTGCCGAGGTCGGTAAGAAGGCCATCCGCAGATTACGCAGATGGACGCAGATTTTGAAGA
>SLSB01000656.1 GCA_007130675.1 Candidatus Hydrogenedentota bacterium
CACTCCTTCGAGTAAACCGGGACCCAGCACCCGGTGCACCTCGATAGCTGCGCCAATAATGCGTTCAGAAACGTCGTTTTCGTGCATTGGTCTTCCTCTGCGTTTCTCTGCGTCCTCTGCGCCTCTGCGTTGGGGTTCTCTGCCTTGAAGGTTTTAAGATTCTTTCAACGCAGAGGCGCAGAGCTCGCAGAGAATTTCTCATTCCAGATGGTTGACAATGCGCTGGACACCGTCAACCAATCTGGCTTCGTGGAAATTCATGTTCAGCCCCAGCCGTGAGTTGGCTTTCCTCAGTTCTTCTCTCCGCGCCTCCGCGTTGAGAAATCCTTCCGGCCTAGTCCCTCGGGCTGATGGGGACGTACTCGTAGTCCCGGAGTTCCTTGGCTTCCAGCGTGTAGGTCAGAGCTGACGGGGCGTCAACCTCGATGAGGTATTCGCCGGGGCGGTCGATGATCATGAAGTGTTCTATGGGCAGCCTGGCGGCGGTATCTGTTCGAATCAGCTGGTCGGATTCGCTGTCGTATACGCGCACCGTGAGCTGGTCCGAAAGGGGATTCGCGGTATCCACCCACCAGTCGATTCGCAGAATAGGCGACACGGCGTGGACATGGCGCTGCATCACGCCTCTGCCGGACACAGAGAATAGGTCTCGGTATTCAAGTGTGGGCTCATACCCGTCGGTAAGGGCCTCCTCGAGTACCGCAAGATAATTCGCGGTGCCAGCCAACCGCTGCACGCGTTGGGCGTATCGCCGGAGTTCGGCACTGCTTTGGTGCTGGAAACGGCGCTCTTCTTCGGCCAACCGCCGCAATGCACGGCGCTCCTCGGCAATGCGCGCAGCGTATGCCTGATCGATCCAGAGCGCCTCGGCCTGAACTTGCGCCAACGGATCTGGCGCCCACCACCTCGGGGCCGCGATCTCTCGAACACGCCGTCCCCAAGGCCACGCAACGCCGGGCGCCCACCCGGGATAAACCAGAGTGGGAGCATCAACGATGACGTCAGGCATGTCCTGCCGCTCATCCCAATACTCGGCGTCGGGGTCATCCCAAGGGTCGTCCCGGAAACGGTCCGGTTCGACCAAGGGGACTCCAACCGCCCACGGATCCAGGAGCTGGCGATCTCTTTCTGTAATGGCGCCTTCGATCGTGGAACGGACGTCTTCCTGTTGACGTGCGAGTTCCTGGCGTTGCCGGGTGAGCGCCTGGCCAACTTGCCGCCTCTCGGCTTCGGCAGCCGAGGCTTGGTGGGTCATCTGTTCGAGGAGAGCCGAGCGTTCCTCCTCGTCGAGTTGAGCCCAATGCTCGAACGCGGCATCAAATTCTGCTTGCGACCGGATTCGTGTGCGCTCCTTGAACTCCCGCAAGGCTTCTTGTTGGGCTGCCAAGGTGTCGTTTTCGGGTTCCAGCACCCTCCGCGGCCGATCGAGCATATCGGTATCATCAGGCTGGGCGCGGCGCGCAGGCTGGCGGCCCGGATCCGAGAACTCGACCCGCGTCACGTCCTCCTTCCGAAAGTACCGTGTGCGCCCGGTGTCAGGAAACTCCACCGCATACTGGTTTTCCAGCTCCTCGATGATGACCCCGGTATACTCGCGTCCGCGGTACACAATCGTATCCGCCGTGACGGGCAAAACTGCAACCACCGAAAAAACGAACACCATCATGCAAACAGCTTTTCGCATTTTGCACCTCGTTTGGTGTTTTAGGCGTCAAATTTCCGCAACCTTCTCTTTATTCAATATAGGACAGATCCCCAGAATATGCAACCCTTTTAGGAGAGCGCAACCACTCATCTTCGTAGCAAATTGCACGCCAATCGCCGGGAAAATGCTGCAATACCTTGTCGCTCAGTCACAAAGCAGAGGCCGCAGAGAGAGTCATTGACTTAACCCGGATAATTTTCAGCTTCCAGCTGGCGGGCATGCGAGTATCGAGAATGCGGTCTTGCATGAATGGGTTGCCATTCTCACATGGCACGGTCCTCGCTGCCTTCCCGGGTGCCGCGGATTATTCGCATCCCGGATGCTTCGCAAAAACCGACGGTATGGTAATATCGCTCATGCTGCATCAATTCTAGGGGCTTCCGAAAAACCCGAGAGGGGAAGGAGAAATGACCGATGGCCATGCAAGTTCAGATCCGCGACAACAAGCTGTTTATCGAGATTGACCTCGAAGAACCGCCGAAGCCATCCGCATCTGGCAAAACCACGGTGATGGCCAGCACCAGAGGTAATGTCGAGACCGATGTCGAGATCGACGGCAAACCACTCATGCTTGGACTGACCGCCTACGTCAAACCGTGATTGCCATTACCACGTGCGGGCATCGCTATTCGCGGCGGCCCGACGCGCGAAGACTCTGCGGAAAACTCCGCTGGCAACCCAGCCGCTATTCCAGTGGCATGACGGCGGCTGCGTCCGTGCTTATCTTATCGCCTGCGCGCACCGCCTCGGCGCCGGGGTCCTTGATCAACACAAGGTGGTCCCCGACCGTGGCGGCAACACCGCCCTCAGCCTCGACAAGCTGTACCGGCAAAAGGTCGTCTTCTTCGCCCTCGCGATAGGGCATCAGAACGGTCACAAATCGCATGGCTTCCGTCGGCTCGACAGTAGACGCCGTGAAGTGGAACTGGTCGGCTGCGCTGCGCGTAAGGGGCGGATCCCATCCCGAGCGCTGAGAAAACTCGAGTGTCTCGGGCA
>SLSB01000543.1 GCA_007130675.1 Candidatus Hydrogenedentota bacterium
CTCGACGATAAGGGTTCGTGAAAACTACATCACGGTGAATTAGCGTTCGCGAGGCGCGCGCTGTCAATCGAGCACACAGGGAAGCGGTTCCGCCGCTTCCCTGTTTTCGCACGTGGCGGATCTGAGCACCCCGGCATATCCGGCCGGACGCCCGGCAGTCACGGTTCAGCCCCCCCAATCACCGAGTCGTTTGATGCAAAGTGAAGCGTCCGAAGAGGTGGCATGGGCATCTTGGCCATGACTCATGGCCTGGAAGGCCATGCCAGATCAGACACTTAAGATCATGGGCAAGATGCCATGCCACTTCATCGGGCTAAAGCATTTAAGTTCAACTGTAGCCGCAAACTAAAGGCCAGTTTCTCATATTTTGCCGCGTTTGGGGGACGGTTTCCTGATCTTTCCGGGCAGGTTGTTCCGTATCGCAGGGTTCTCTTGCGCAATTCTTCAAAGGGGAGCGGGTTTAGGCGGATGCAATCCGCCAGAATAAGGCCCGCGTTGGACCGGCCATGAAAGACAGCGGACAGCAACTGTCCGCTGTTCATTAAGAGCAGGTAAGAAAACCTGCTCCCCTTTGCCGAAGAATCGGTTGATCGCCTGTCGGAACCCTCGATCCCGTCCTGGATCCGCAAATGGCTATGGCTTGTTGTAATATGCTCTAGGGCGGGGTCATGTGCGACCACGCCGGAGTCGGCGAGGGCCAGGCTGGTATGCTCGCGCGCCGTTGGCGCGACAGGCCGCCTGATAATCAGGGCGCACGGATAACCGCAATATCTCACCAACTCAGGCGTGCCTGAGTTGGTGAGATATGCGCAGACTTGGGTTGCGAAGAAGGCACCTGCTTTTTCTGCAAACAGACTGTGTTGGGATATTTCACACCAACCTGCGACATCTGAGAATCACAATCCATTCAGGCAAAACCATTTGCGTAAGACTCGGCTGCCCCCCAATCGAAAGCTGTGAAATATCCGGGATAACGTGGCGCTGTCTGTGCTTTGCCGATGCTTATCCGGCGGTCAGGCTCGGAAGAGGTATGTTTTCGCGCAAACTGATGTAGACTGTGTCTGTACGCTGTGATGGAAGACGCAGACTTTGAAACCGCAGAAATGCCTGCGCGAGGGATTCCCATGAAGAAATTGCTGAATGCGTTGCTCAACACCCATGCTTCGGCCGCGGTGATACTCATTCGCCTGTCCGTCGGAGCCATCTTCCTGTCGGAGGGTATCCAGAAGCTTCTGTATCCGGCGATGCGTGGCGCGGGCCGGTTCGAGAGGATCGGGTTCGATGCGGCAGAGATTCTCGGTCCGTTCGTGGGCGTGTTCGAGATCGTCTGCGGCGCACTCGTGCTGCTCGGACTCGCCACTCGCTTCGCGGCACTGCCGCTCGTGGTCATCATGGTCATGGCGATCATCTCGACCAAAATCCCCATCCTGGTGGGCGAGGACCTCTGGGGGTTCCAGGTGCGCGAGCTTTCCACCTACGGATTCTGGAGCATGGCCCACGAAACCCGCACGGATTTCGCCATGCTGCTAGGGTCGCTGTTTCTGCTCATTCAGGGCGGCGGCCGATGGTCGCTCGATGCTTTCGTGACCCGTCGAAGCAGGCACGACGTTTGAGCCCGACGAAGTTTCGCCGGCTTGCGCGCGGTCAAGGCTGCGCGGGCGCTTGCATCTCGCTATAATACGGCACAGATAAGCCGTCAACCCCAGATGATGGTCCATACCATCAAGAGAGACCGTGCATGCGCATACTGAACGCCCTTGTCTTCGCTGCTTTAGCCGGTTCATGCGTGGCCGGCGCATCAGACGCCCCCCTCGATATCGCCTTTCTGGCCGCAGAACCCTCGCTCGAAGCCATGGGGTCCCACAACCGGGCCGGGTGGGATATGGCACAGGCATTGGGCGACGCTACGCTGCTGTTCGCCGGGGGAGAAACGGGATTCAGGGACGCGGCGGGCGAGGAGCGCGATCTTGCCGGGTTCGATGCAGTCTGGTATCACCAGGGCGACGCGATCGCCCGCACCCGGGTGTACAGCGGCGCGTCCTTGGCCGCCATCCGCCAGTATGCCGCGAACGGCGGCGGGGTGCTGCTCTCGGGCGGGGCGCTCGAGATGGTGGCCCAGCTTGGACTCGAACCCGAGATGCGCGCCCAGCGCCACGAGCTCGAGAATTGGCGCGATCCCGCCGCGATGGTGGTGGTCGAGCGCGCCCATCCGGTCTTCATGGGCCTGCACGAACAAGACGGGAAGGTCTGGCTGAGCCGGGGCGGCTGCACCGCGGTGGCGGATTTCTACTGGGGCGGACCCGCCGAAGGGATGGTCCTGGCCAACAGCCCGGAGGGCGTCCACCGGCCCCTCGCCGAATACACCTTGGGCGATGGCCGCGTGATCGTTTTTGGTTGGCGTTGGCCCGACTACGCGGACACCGAGAGCCCACACCGGCCCAATCTGGAACGGCTCACATCCAACCTGCTGGCGTATCTTGCCGACTCTGACTCATGGCAGCCGGTGGTGATTCGCACCGAGTTCCCCGCGTTGGCGTATCCCGATGAACCGGGCATTGCCGAACCGCGGTGGCGGGCGCTGCAATTGGCCATCGAGGACCTGTCGTATTCGTTCCCAGAGCAGTATCCGCGCGGCGGGGATTTCCTCGAGCAACTCGATGCGCTCGAGACCGAACATGACGCGATTCCGCGCGAGA
>SLSB01000525.1 GCA_007130675.1 Candidatus Hydrogenedentota bacterium
GGAGGCCCCCCGCGGCCGCGCATGCCGCCGCCGAAGCCACCGCCTCCCCGGCGGCCGAAGAACCCGAAAGAACCGCTGAAGAACGGGTCGTTTTGAGCTTCCCTGTATGCCTGAATAATGGCGTTCTGTTCCGAGCGGTTGGTGACCCCTTGACGCTCGAGGGATTGCCGCATCACCTCATCGCGCTGTTCCTCGACCATCGAGCGCAGGGCGCCGGCGTTCTGCCGCATGGCATCAAGAACCGCTTCGCGCTCTTCATCACTTTGCGCGTCGCGCAGGAGACGGCGCTGTTCCATCAGCGTCTCGGTGTGCTCGCCGATGGACGCGATACGCTGTCTTTCGGCCGGATCGCTGCTTGCATCAATCTGCGCCTGGAGAAAATCGGTCATCCGCTGGCGAAAATCCTCGACAAACCCCCGTCGGCGGGCATCGCCCTGTTCGTCCGTCTGGCCCTCCGGCCGTTGCGCGGCATCGAACCGGCCGCCACGCTCCCCGGGGCCGCGGGCGGCGGGGGGACCGGGCACAGGTTCAAGGTCGTCCTGATCGAGGACCTGCGCCAGCTGGGAGAAGAAATCGCCGGTATCGGGACGGGGTTCCGCGGGCTCGGCGGCCGCCATCTCGCGGGCGCGCCGCGCATCCATGCGGGCGATGTCGAGTTCACTTCGAAGCTGCTCGATCTCAGCCTCGCGCGACGACAATGCACGTTCCGCAGCGACAATACGCTCGCGCGCCTCGGCCACCGCGCTTTCCGAGGCCTCCACTTCGCTTCTGACGGCATTCACTCTGGCCAAGCCAAACCACAGGCCGGCGCCCAATCCCACAACGAGGGCAAGCGCCACTGCCACAATGTTCTTCATCGGACATCTCCTTCAACACCCGTAGGTGCCTTGGACGGTTGAGCACCATCCAGTTACAGTCAATCTGTGCGTCTTTGCCCCGCCAGGCACGGCCGACCCACGAAAGACAGACGTTCAGAATGCCAGTCGAGCTAGAAAGGCGTCTTTGCTCCCTTCGGGCGCGATGGAAATTGTCGAACCATTAGAATCGAGGAAGCTCATAGGCTCGGCAATCCAACCGCCCACCATCACATTGCCGCTGGGCAACACGCCGGCGCCAAAAGCCGCGCTGACAGCCGGTATGCGCATCGCGCGATCGAGAAGACCATCGGCGTCATACCATGCCGCGAAAATATTCCGGTCATATTCGCGGTCCGTCAACAGGGTGGTCTCGTTGGCTTCACCCGGGCCCAGGGTAATGGCGGTCGTAAACGTGCCCGCCACAAAAAAGCGCCCCCCCGGGGTGGACGACACGGCCGTAGCATAGTCATCGTCGATGCCCGTGCCCTGCCGCGCCCACTCGAGATTGCCATTGCGGTCATACTTCGCGATGAATACGTCGCGATCAAACTTGTTCTGCGCAACCAGCGTGGTTTCATTCGCCATGTCAGGCGCAAATACGATCGTGTCGGTGAACGTTCCCGTAACCACCGCCGAACCGTCGAGAAACGCCGCTGCGGCAAGTCCGTCATCGAGGTCGATACCCGTCGCGCGGCGCACCCACACCACCAAGCCGTCGTTGTTATACCGCGCGATGAACACGTCGCGCTCGAGCGTCAACGGCGCCCGAATCTCGATGGGAGTCTGGCGGTGGGGCATGCCGAAAAAGGCAAAATCCTCGAAGGTGCCGGTCATGACGATGCCGCCGCCGGGCACCGTGGTGAGGCCAGGAGCCACATCGGGCGCAGGCCCGCCGGCCCCACTGACCCACATCAGGTCGCCGTCGCGCCCGTAGCGAGCCAGAAAGATGTTCGTGTCAAACGGCCCGCCCGCGTTGAGGGCCACCGGCCCGTCGTTGGCGGTCTCGAACACGGCCCTGTCTTCGAATGTGCCCGCAACCACGAAGCTGCCGTCGGGAAACGCGCTGATGGCGGTGCCTGCATCGTTGAGTCCGAGCCCGCCCTCGCTCCGGGCCCAGATGAGGGCGCCGCCGGCCGTGTAGCGCGCCACGAAAGCGTCTTGATCGAAGTCACCCGCGGCAACCAGGCGCCTCTCGTTGGGTTCGCCCGCGCCAAACACCGCCCGGCCCGTGAAATGGCCGGTAACGGCAATAGACCCGTCGCTGAGCGCCGCAATACCGGCAGCGGCGTCATCTTCCGGTCCGCCCGCGCTCACAGCCCAGTCCAAAGCGCCCGTATTGGCATACCGGGCGATAAACAAGTCTCTGTCGAATGCCCCCCCGGCCGCAATGAGCGTGGTTTCGTTAGCCTCGCCTGCCCCAAACACGGCCCTGCCCGTAAAGGTTCCGCAAACGTAAGTGATACCGCCAAAACGGGTTACGACGCCAGTGATGGCATCCGGCCCTTCACCCCCATCGGTGCGTGCCCAGCGAAACGGACCACCCAGGACAAGCGGACACCCCGACGCACACACGAGCAGGGCAAGCATAAGTACGGCGAAGCCCGATCGGGGAAGGTTCGGCAAATGCATATCTTGCTGGCTCCTTTAGCATACGCGACCGCGGCAGTTGGAGAATGCCCTACTGCACCATAATACACCATTTCCTTTTCGATGTTCCGCGCTCGACCAATGCCGGCTGGCAGCTACTCCTCTCGGCTGCGGCCCATAAAGGTTTCGGTGAACTGGCGCTGGGCGTTCATCACCGACTCCATCTGCTCGACAAATGCGTCTACGTGCAC
>SLSB01000506.1 GCA_007130675.1 Candidatus Hydrogenedentota bacterium
AACCTCATCGGCGGCTGGGCCCACGCGCGGGATCTCATTTACGTCTCGAAACTCGTCAAGTCCTACCATAACCGCGAGAAAATCTTCGAGACCTTCCGCATTGCCGAACAATGCGGCATCAATACCATTTTGACCAATCCCGTTCTGTGCCAGGTGATCAATGATTATTGGAGGTACGAGGGCGGCAAAATCCAGTTCATGTCCGACTGTGGGCTGGGGGGCGATGTGATCGCCGGCGCGAAGGCGTCTCTCGACAGCGGCGCGCACTCGTGTTACTTCCATGGGGGCATCGCCGACAACCTGGCCCGGAGCGGCGACCTGGACAAGATCGCCGAAGCCCTCGAGGTGATGCGCGAGAACGGCAAGCCCGCCGGTATCGGCGCGCACCGGCTCGAGACCGTCAAGGCCTGTGTCGACCACGGCATCGTGCCCGACTACTGGATGAAGACGCTTCACCACACCGATTACTGGTCCGCGCGGCCCGACGAAGAATACCGGGACAATATCTGGTGCGAACGGCCGGAGGAAACCGCCGCGTACATGGCCTCGCTCGAACAGCCCTGGATCGCCTTCAAGATCCTCGCCGCGGGCGCCATACACCCGAGGGTCGGACTGCCCTACGCCTTCAAACACGGCGCCGATTTCGTCTGTGTGGGCATGTACGACTTCCAGCTCGTCGAAAACACAAATCTTTTCCTCGACGTCTGGGCCAACCGCGACTCCGACCGCACCCGTCCCTGGCGCGCGTGACCTGAGGCCGCAGTTGCGCTCCTCAATGGCACGAAGCATCAACGGTCGGCGCGTTTGGAGGTTTCGCGTTGGGATGCGGGGGCAGGGTGCCGCATGCTGAGGGTTTCCTGTGCCTGTTTGCATCACCCTGTCGTTTTTGGTTAACTCACGGGAGAACGGGGTCGCATTGGGCATGGCCCCGCGCCAAGGGGCCTGCTTCTGCACATGCTTGCTGGTAACGGGTCCTATTGCTGACCGGGAGTTTGGCAAATGAGAATGTCTCGCATCTCAATCTCGAAGGAATTGCTGGGCGAGTTCTGCGAGAAGCATCATATTCGCCGCCTGGCTTTGTTTGGCTCCGTGCTCAGGGATGATTTCGCACCGGAAAGCGATATTGACGTGCTGGCCGAATTTGCTCCAGGAGAGCCCGTGGGGTACATACGGCTTGGGACGGTTGAAGCGGAACTTTCAGACCTCTTTGGCCGGCGAGTCGACCTGACTCTGAGCAACAGCTTGAACCCTGCTTTTCGAGAACGCGTACTCTCGGAGGCCGAGACCCTGTATGACGCAGCATAGGCAGGTCATGGCCAACCTCGAACAACTTGTCGAAATAAGGAGTCAATGATGAATGTCAGATTGAATACTGTGATGGCCGCGTTGTGTTTGCTGATGGCTTTTGCCGGGGGTTGTGCGACAACTCCACGGCCGGAACCGGGGCCGGGGCCTTTGCCGGATGATGCGTGGCGGGGGCTGCATATTTATCTGAGCAACCGGGCGGACCTCCCGATCATGATCCGCGCGCTCGAGGAAGAGCTTGCGCCGCGCGGACTCAACATGCTCATCGTCGAGGTCGATTTCAATTTTCAATACACCTCGCATCCCGAACTGGCGTCGGAAACCGGTATGAATAAGGAGGATGTGCGGCAGCTTCTCGAGGTGTGCCGACGGCTCGGTATCGAACTCATCCCGCAGTTTCAGTGTTTCGGGCACCAAGGCCATCGCCCGAACATTTTTTTGCGCACGTATCCGGAATTCATGGCCCCGCCCGAGCCCGATTACACTGATCCGGACCATTATCACGTGAGCTGGAATCCCCTCGACCCGCGGGTCAACGAAATCATCTTCGACCTGTTCGACGAGCTGATCGAAGCGTTCGAACCCACCTATTTTCATGTGGGCATGGACGAGGTGATGCTGTTCCCCGACGAAACCACGCCGTATTACAACGGAGAAAGTCCCGCGGAAATCTTCGCGAAAGCCGCCAACGACTACCACGACTATCTCGTGAAAGAAAAGGGGCTGACGATGATGATGTGGGGCGACCGGCTCATCGACCAAGAGGAAATCCGATACAACCGGTTCGAGAGCAGCGACAACGGCACGGCGCCCGCGGTGGACATGATTCCCAAGGACATCATTATCTGCGACTGGCACTACAACCGGATGGACGACTACCCTTCGATCGGCTATTTTCAGGAAAAGGGTTTTCGCGTATGGCCAGCCACGTGGCGGTCGCCGACGGCCGCGCTGGCCCTGTTCGAGAGCGCCGAACGCCAGGATCAGGGGCAGATGCTCGGGTTTATGTGCACCACCTGGTGTGGCGTGGGCGATTTCGCGCGCGCGATCTTGGATGAATCCAGATACGATGGGCCTAGCATACCCAAGCGGGTCGCCGAGACGTTTCGGGTGGTTTCAGACCACTGGTGAGACGAGGTAAAGAGGCCGTAGTAGCGCGCACAGGCGTCACGGCGATGTGGGGTTGTCTTGTGCGGCGAACGCAGGAGCCGGATAGAGAAGGTTGGCGCGATCAGCCCCCCAGTCGTCTTCGGCGATTTCGTTCAGCTTCTTTTCGTAGGCGGGTTCGTTGTACGCTCTAGCAGCGCGGCGCAGGAGCTGCGGCAGCCGGCCCGGGGTGATGGGCGTCAGGTTCTCGTACTCCCATTCGCCGTCTCCGA
>SLSB01000602.1 GCA_007130675.1 Candidatus Hydrogenedentota bacterium
CCATCGACCAGTATCCCCGCCATATTTCATTGCACCCCTGCGGACTGGTGATCGCTCCCGAGCCGCTTACCCGCTTCGTACCGCTTCAACGCGCCGCCAAGGGTATCGTGGTCACCCAGTATGACATGCACCCCATCGAAGCCCTCGGGCTCATCAAGATGGATCTGCTTGGCCACCGTTCATTGACGGTTATCGACGAGACAGTGGGGCAGGTGCGTGAGAACCGCGGTATCCAGCTCGATATCGAGACCCTTCCTGACCCCGATCCCGCAACGGCCGAGCTGATCCGCAACGGCCAGACCATCGGCTGTTTTCAAATCGAATCGCCCGCCATGCGCACCCTCTTGCGAAACACCCGGGCCGACAATACCGACATGCTCATCAAAACCCTGTCACTGGTGCGGCCCGGTCCCTCGGGCAGCGGCATGAAGAAGCGGTTTATCGCCCGCCATCTCGGCAAGGAGCCGCCCGCGTACCTGCACCCTTCGCTTGAACGGGTCCTCGGGGACACCTACGGCGTGATGCTTTATCAGGAAGATATTTTGAAGGTTGCCAGCGTCATCGCGGGGATGGACCTGGCCGAGGGCGACCTGCTGCGCCGCGCCATGACCAAGCACCGTTCGCCCAGCGAAATGGCCAGAAACATGAAGACATTTATCGAGAAAGCCGTCGCGAACGGGGTCGAGGAGGCGGTAGCCGAGGAAATCTGGGGGCTGATCGCCAATTTCGCCTCGTATTCGTATTGCAAGGCCCACGCGTCGACCTACGGCGAGATCGCCTACGAGTGCAGTTATTTGAAGGCGCATTTTCCCGCTGAGTTCATGGCCTGCGTGCTCTCGAACCGCGGCGGCTTCTATCATCCAGCCGTCTATGTCGAAGAGGCCCGGCGGCTGGGCATCGAGGTGCGCCCGCCCGACATCAACAAGAGCCATTTCGAATACACCGCCGAGGGCGATGCCATTCGCGTGGGTTTCGTCGAGGTGCGCCAGCTCACCCACGAGACTGTCGAGGCAATCCTCACGCAACGCGGGGAGCGTCCTTTCGAGACGCTCGCCGACGCATGGCGCCGCACGGGCATGGCGCATCGCGAGGCCGAAGCTCTGATCCAGGCCGGGGCGTTCGATGCATTCGGCCGCACCCGGCCCGCGTTGTTTTGGGAACTGCATCTCCTGGCGCAAGGCAAGCGCGAGCCTCGAGCCGCCAATGCGGAGCGCCTGTTTTCCGAGCATGGGGGAGAGCAGCGCGCCGTGCCGCGGTTGCCCGACATTTCGCGCAAGAAACGTACGGATCAGGAGTGGGAGGCCCTCGGCCTCGTCGTCTCGACCCATCCCCTCGAGTATTACGCGCCGCTGTTTCAAGAACGCGCCCTTGTGCGGAGCGTCGACCTGCCGCGCTACGTGGACCGCGTGGTCATGCTGGCCGGCTGGCTGATCGCCGAGCGCCGTGTCGGCCTCAAGGGGCGCGGCTGCATGAAGTTCTGCACGTTCGAGGATGCCCATGGCGTGTTCGAGGGTGTTTTGTTTCCCGGTCCCTACCAGCGTTTCGGCCACCTCCTCGATTCACATGGACCCTATTTCGTGATGGGAAAGGTCCAGGACGATGACAACTATTGCTCGGTTATCGTCGAGGAACTCGAACGGGTGGACACCACCGCGAAATCGCCCGGCGTCTCCGACATCACACCGCCCAAACACTGGATCTTTCCGCAGACGTAGGTGTAAGGAGGGCCACTGGTGTTCATCCGAACCGGCTACGGAAGGTTCGGACGCCTGCCAGTTGAGAGCGGAGAAATATCTGGGCTATACACCGGTTGCCAACGGCGCTGGTCCCGCACCACGCGCTTAGGCAAAAGGAAACGGCCGCAAGCGAGGGGTGCTTGCGGCCGTAAGAGAGAGTCAACGGGCTACCTTGCCCTGCGCCACTTCCAGGCAGGGTCGCGCATCTCGTCGGGATGGGTCATCGAGCGGAACAAAGTGCGCTGTGAATCCGGCACGCGGGGGACCGTGTCGAGCTTGTCATGATGCGCGCGCTGTTCCGGGCTCAGTACGGGCAGTTCCCTTTCAACCACGTTGCAGGTCAAGAACACCAGCAATTCGGTGTGGACCTTTTCGATATCGTTTTGGCTGAACAGGAACCTGGCGATCGGTATATCGCCCAGGACCGGGAGCTTGCTCACATCGAAACGGTCGGCCACATTTCGCAGGCCGCCGATGAAGATGGTGCGACCGTCACCGGTCAGCAAGGTAGTCGACGCCTGGCGCTTGTCCTCGATAGGAACGCCGGTTTCGGTGATCCCGCTAATCGAGCTTTGCTTGGTATCAATCTCGACAATGATGTCATTGTCATGCGTCACGCGCGGCGTGACCTGCAGCGTCACGCCAATGGGCTTGAACTCGGTCGAAGCGACAGGAGGCCCTTGGGTGGTCTGGGTCAATTCTTGATAGGGGAACTCCTGTACGATGCTGATCTCGGCAGCCTTGTTTTCGACGGTTACGACCACTGGATTGGCGAGAATCTCGGCATTGCGGCTCTGGACCTCCGCCGCGATGCGCCCCCGGAAATCCAAGTTTCTCCGCAAGATGCCGATGGACAAGATGCCGGCGTCAAGAGCGTCCGCGCCAATATTGCCGAGGGTGGTATCCAGCGAGAGTTCTTGCAGATTGCTAATGATGTTTCCGCGACTGTCGCGGCTGGGAACGCGGCTGAGAAGCCAGTCTACGCCGGTTTGTGAAGCATCGCGCATCACCGCATCGACGATCATGGCATCAATCGCTACCTGCTTCACGGGGATATCGAGGGTCTTCACGAGTTCCTCGATATGCTCAACGACCATGGCAGTATCGGTCACGACGATATGGCGGCCGCGGATGTCCTGCTCGACCATGCCGACATCCTTTGAGAGCATACCCTGGATAATTGGGCGAATACTGTCAGGCTCGGCATAATTGAGCTTGATCGCGCGCGTGATGGTCGGGACCACCGGCTCGGCGATGTCCAATTGCCTCGCAATCTGCTCGAGTTCGTTGACGCGGTCGACGGGCCCGGCCAACACGATGACGTTGGTCGCGGGGTTGGAGGCCACGGAAATCGCCTGTGCGTCGGGATAACCCAACACGATGGCATCGAGTGTGCCCTTCACCTCGTCGGCATTGGCCTTGTCAAGGGTGAGCAGGCGGGTAAGGCGTTTGGCTGCGATGGCTTCATGGATGGGCACGATGCGGTAGATGGAACCCTCTTTAATAATCCCCAGGCCGTTCATGCCCAACACGACTTCCATGGCTTCCATGAGCGGAATGTTCTTGAGACTGGCGGTAACGGTGCCAGTGATTTCGGTCCCGGCAATAACGTTGATGTTTGCCTGCTGTGCCAGGAGCGCGACCACATTGCTGAGGTCCATTTCGCGGAACTCGAGAGTCACGGGCTTCTGTAACGGATTGCCCTGGTATTGCGGGGGCGGGGCGGGCCTTGTGTCTTGCGGCGTTAGCGTCACGCCTTCCTGAGGCACGGGAAGAGGCTGAGCATGGCGGACGGGCGGTGCCATCTCCGGTCTCGGCTCGCGCGGCGCTGGAGGAGCGGGCGCGGCTGGCTCGGGCGAAGGCGCCTCCGCTTCGGGGGCTTGGGGGCTGTCTACTTCGTCGCCTTCTTCATTATCGGCTCGCTCTGTCGCGGCAAGCCGAATAACGGGCATGCTGCTCAGCTCGATGGGAACGGCCTTTACTTGTGCCATGGTTTCGCCGCCCGAATGAACAGGTGTTGGCGTTTCCTCGAAGGTGTCCGTTTCGGGAGTTGCGCCTCGAGCGCCGGCAACCAGGTTGCTGAGCGTGATCATCTCGATTTCGGGAGGCGCCTCGTGGCGGGGACCCGCAAGGGCGGCATCGAAGGCCATTTCTTGGGGCGTGGCCTCGAGTCTCGGGCGTTCAATGATCGACGCAACGAGGCTGGCGGCCGAACGACCCGACGGATCGGCCCAGGCGGGTGGGCCGGCGCCATCGAAGCGCCCGGCAGCCTCCATAGTTGCCGTCCCAAAGACAATCAGGGCTCCCATGGCGCTCAGTGCGGCCAATCCAAAGATATGTTGTTTTTGAAACATCACATTAGCGCTCCTTCAGCTCCAGGGCGATTTCGGTGTCCTTATACTTAAGAATGACGCTGTCTTGCGTCATGCTTTCGACCAAGACGGAGTTTTCAAGGGCCCCCTGAGTCGCGCGAGCTGTCCGAAACATTTCGCCGGGGAATTCGTACCCAAGAGGCACTATTTCGTTGTTGATGATGGCGGCAGGCGCCGTGGGGTGCCACATGATCCCGGACAGCCTTAGATTGCGCCGGATGGCCGCAAGCGTGGCTTCATCGTCTGGGGGAAGGGCATCAGCAACTCCGGGCTGGGCAAGCGCCGGTGCGACGTGCGGCCCAACGAGCGGCGCCATTGGATTTCGAAACGGCGCTTCCCGTCGGGCCAGGGTGTAATCAAACTCGACTTCTTTGATGCCGGTCGCAAGCGCGTCGAGATCGATTTCATCCTCGCGCAGTACCGGGCCTCCCGGTGCTGCAGGCGCCCCGGGCGCGGATGGAGCGGCTGCGGGCTGGCCGCTTGCAAGCTCCCGTTGCCGTTGCGCCATGAGCTCGCGGCGCTGACGTTCTTCCTCGTCCAAGGTGAAGATCTGGGTGTAAACCACGACCGCCGCGATAATCCCCAGGACTGCCAGTATGATGCCTTTTGTAGTGTTCTTGCTCACGCCGCGCCCCCCGTACCTTGTTCTACAAAGGTGTAGGTGCTAAGGGTAAATTCGGCTTCCGTTACACCATCCCGTTGCCGCTCTATTCTAAGGTCGGAAACCTTGAGATACCGCCTGAAGCGTTCCAGGCGGTTCACAAACTCAGCGATGCGGTGGTAGTTGCCGCGAACCACGATCCGATAGGGAATGGTGAGTTTTGTGCCCTCGGTTCGTGGCGTCTGCGGGCGCATCTCGAGGTCAAGGCCGCCGACATCGCCCGCGATATCCTCGAATTGCGTCAGAAGGATGGCAATCTCGCGCTCGGACGGCAGCCGCTCCTCGAATTCGGTCACCAGTTTGGTGATTTGGGCGGTCTCCGCACGGAGCGTGTGAATATTCGCGGCAAGCTCCTGGGCGCGTGAGCGTTCCTGGCGTGCTTGGTTCAACTGGCTCTTCGTCGTGTCGAGCCGCTCGAGTTCCGGCTGATACACGAAGAAGAAGAACACCGCGCACACTACCAGGGTCAAGCCCAGAACCACGCCCACAAACATCCAATCCTTGGACGTTACCGTGCCTTTCAACATGTCTATCATTGGGCTTCGCCTCCTCTCCGGATGACGAACTCGAAGGTGAATTCGCGCACCTTATGACCTTCGTACGTGGTGTCCACGACCCGTGGCTGTTCAATCTGGAACAGCGAGGCAAACTCTTCATCCTGCTCGGCGGCTCGCGCGAACGTACCGGTATCCAAGCGGCCGTCGGGTGTTTCGATCACATAGCCGGATACGCGCAACACGGGAATGTCTACCGTGACCGGACGCGTCCGAGGACGATTGGTCGTCGGATCGAGCGCTACCGAGCCATCGGCGTTCAGCACATTCTCGGTGCGCTGAACCCTTTTGGTGGCGACCCCAATTTCTCGAAACCAGAGATTGTCGGGCGCCAGGCGGCTGAGATTGTACAACTGACGGGACCAGATGATGCGGTCGCGGGCGATGTCCTCGATCGCCTCTATCTTACTGGCCAGCCGTGCCTTGTCTTCGATTAGCTGGTTGTGTTCATCGACGACATCCTGCAGCGCGGCCAGCTCTTGCTGGACGCCATCCAATTGGCTGCGCACGACGAACACCTGAGCTTTTACCGTGATCAGGATGAACGCCATGCCGCCGATGGCCGCCAGCAAGACAAGAATGCTGAGGATGTGGGGGATGGGGGTCCGTTTTACGGGCCGCAAATGTCTCGGAAGTAAGTTTATGGCAATCATAGTTCAGCGGTCCCCCGTGCGGCCAAGCCGATCGCAACGACATATTGCGACGGCCGCCGCTGAATGTCGGCACTCGTGTTTTGGCTGCCCATAATGAGCGCGCTCGCCCCAGGATTGGCGACTTCGACCTTCTCGATTCCCAATTCCTCGGCCAAGACATCCGGCAGCCCAGGCAACTGGGCGACTCCGCCGCTCAGAATTACACGCTCGACCGGCTTTTCGTAAAGCTGTTGCTCATAGTAGTCAAACGACCGGCGAATCTCGGTGACGAGCCGCGCCAGCGGCGCCCCGAGCACATCCCGGACGTCGTTCGCCTCGGAAGCTGCGGCGCTTCTCTCCTCGATGCGCGGCGATGCACCCGAGTTTGCCGGGCCGCCGCCGCCCAAATCCTCCAGTTCGTCTTCAAAGGGGTCCAGCAGCGAGCCGGGGCCCGCACCTCCGGATGACTCCGCGGATGCGTCCGATTCTTGCTCCGTGGGTTCTTCCTGGGTTGGCGCCGGCGTTGAAAGAAGACTTGCATCGGTAAGCAGTCTTTCAGCCTCAGCGTATTCACAACGCCGGCTCTTGGCAATCGCCTGAATCAACTCGCGCGCGCCCCAACTGACGTCGCGGATGAAATTTGAAAGGCCATCTTTGATAAAGTGGATGCTCGTTGTTGCGGCGCCAAGGTTGAGCAGCGCCACCGATTCGCCCACGCGCAGAAAGTCGCAGCATTCCGCGGCGTCGGCCAGGGCCAGAGAGTCGACTCCCAAAATCCCGTAATGAACGTCGGCGGCGTCGGCCACTTGTACGCGAGACTCGATAACCTCGTGCTTCGCCGCAACCAGAATGACCCGAAGCGTCGTCTCGCCATTGTCCGAGATCTTCTCGAGCAGTGACCAGTCCAAATGCACCTCGGATAGCTCGTACGGGATATTCTGGCTGGCCTCGTTCTGGATGGCTTCGGCGAGTTGATTCTCGGGCATGTCCGCTAAATGCGGATAGCGGATGACCACGTTCTGGCCGGGCAGAGAACCCACGAGAAGGCTCTGGGCGGGGTTCATCTGCCTGAGGGCTTCGCGCAGGGCCGCGGCTTGTGCGGCAATTGGGTCCACGTTGATCTGGTTGCGGTCGATTATCCCGTAACCGGCTTGTTCGACGCGTAAACGGCCTCCCGATTTTGTCATCTGGACTGCTTTGACAGAATGGGAACCAATGTCAACGCCGATAGCTTTGCTCGGCTTGGAAAACAGCATTGGCTTCGTACCCCACCTTGCAGGTCATTATGTGCCCAATGCCGCGGCAAGCTCCCCTGAACCGAAGCATGTGGTGTGCTGGGCACACGCTGGCCTGAATTCCGCTTCTTCCTACACTAACAGTACCAAAAATGCGAACTTTTGTCAACACTTTATTTGTCGCCACACTATTTGCTTTGTGACGGCCTCTTTACGGGGCAAATGCTTTCAAATGCTCGCGCTTAGAGGTAAGCAAACACCGTGCCGTTTTCAAGCCAGACACTCAGAGATGTTGAGAAGATGGACATTTTTGCCTGAAAACAGTTGACCAATCCCTTTCCAAGAACGTTTTTCTACGGCGAATTCTTGTCGATGCGGATGAAATCCGGCGAATTGCCAAAACCGGGGAACCCAGTACTGTTTGGCCGGTATTTGCGGGTAAAGAGGGGCACAAAACCATTTAAAAGCAAAAAAAGCGGGATTTCTGCAAATCCCGCTTCCTTGCTTCCCCGCACGTGCCGTAGATGGAGCAAAGAATTGAACCTAGCCCACCAAGTGGGTGCCCTCACGGTAGCTTTCCGGCTTCCCCGGCGAAGGGGCATGTCGTCCGCTACGCAAATATTGGACTCCCGGTTCAATCTCTAAGGTACAATTTTTGCCCAATCCCTCGAACACAGCAGGGAAAGATCAAATGCACACCCTAACCATAGCAGATTTTTCCTGGATCCGGCAATTACGTCTCACCTTTTGGCGCCGGGCGTTGTGGGTTGCCCGTTATCAAATGCTCGGCTATGAGGACATCCGCGTTGGCCCTGTGCACATGGTTTCGCGGCTTGTGGTGTTAGACTGCGGCGGCATCACAGGTGAAAGTCACCGGCCGCCTCTGGCTGGTACACAATCTCCTCGATCGCAAGCCGGCGGATGCCTGAGGGGACCGGCCATTCGATAATGTCTCCCTTCGCATAACCTAGAATCGCGGTCCCAACAGGCGCGAGAATCGAGATGGCTCCTTCCTCGGGGTTGGCGCTCTTGGGAAAAACAAGCGTATACGTGACTTTCGCGGAGGTGTCGACGTCGCGAAGCATGACCTTCGAGTTCATGGTCACCACGTCCGGCCGAACCTTTTTGCTGTCCACCACTTCGGCTTGTTTCAATTCTTTTGACAAAGACTCCAAGTCGTCCCTGGCATGCCCGCCGAACTCTTTTGCCACCGCAATCAGTTCTTCGAGCCGTGACTTGTCAAACTCGGTGATGCATATTCTTCTCTTTGTCATTATCCCCTCCCTGCGATGCTTGCCCTCACCCAGCAGGACCTTCTCGATCTCAGCACGTTGCATTCGATACTGTGCATTATACCCTAAACCATTCGCAAAAGCTGTTGTTACAGGAAAAAGAATATGGAATAGACGCCGCGCCGCTTTTTCGGTAGACTGCGGGTTGCGGGCACGGGCCTGCGGAGCTATGGCAGAATGGCGAGGTTGGCCGGGGCATTCACAGTTGTCACCCGGCGGGCATCCGAGTCTTGTGCGAACGGTTTTGTATGAACGGATTGCGATTCTCAGATGCCGCCGGTTGATGTGAAGAATCCCAAGAGATTATCCGTGAACTGGTCGAGGCTTGGACAATCCAGTTCAATAAACAGGCAAGGGAGAACGCAAGCTATGAATACGACGCGGCGGGCATTCATGAAAGCGGGGCTGGGAGGACTGGCGGCGATAACCCTCGGGCGGGGAGCGCTGGCGGGGGTAACGCGGCAAGTGAAGATCGCGTCTCTTGAAGTATTCCCGGTATGGTATCCGACGGTTATGCGGTTTCAGTTTTTCGAGGGCCCTACCGGGTATGGGCGCGCGTCCGCTGTCGTCAAGATTACCGCGGACGACGGCACCGTCGGGTGGGGTGAAAGCATCCCCAGCCCGAGGTGGAGCTACGAAACGCTCGAGAGTGTGACGTCGACCATCGACTTGTATCTCCGGCCGGTACTGATGGACCAGAACCCGTTTGATCTGCACACCATTCACATGGCCATGAACCGCGAGATCGCAAACTCGTTCTCGACCGGCGCGCCGATCGCGAAGGCGGGCATCGACACGGCGCTGCACGATATGATAGGCAAGATTCTCAACTGCAATCTTTCCGAATTGTGGAAGCGGTCGCTGCCCGAATCTCTGACGATGAGCTGGACCCTGAATCCCCGGACACTTGACGACCTGGAGCCGCTTATTGCCAAAGGCAAGGAGGCTGGATACGCCAATTTCAACGTGAAGCTAGGGCCGGACCCGGAATTCGATGTGGACATGTGCCGGATTGTAAAGGAACTGGTCCCCGATGGGTTTCTTTGGGGCGATGCTAACGGCGACTACGAGCTTCCCACTGCGCTGATGCTTGCGCCGCGACTTGCGGATGCCGGGCTGGATGTGTTCGAGCAGCCGCTTCCGGCCAACAGGATTACGGGCTACCAAGCGTTGACGCGGCAAGGCGCACTGCCGATCATTCTTGATGAGGGGGTTGTTTCCGCGAGCGATTTAATCGAGTTTATCCGGTTGGATTGCTGCCACGGCGTCGCTATGAAACCGGCGCGTTGCGGCGGTCTTCTGCCCGCGCGGCGTCAGATCGCCATCGTCGAGGATGCCGGACTCATGTTTCTCGGAAGCGGATTGACCGAGCCGGATATTGCCCTTGCGGGTTCTCTCATTCTGTACGGCGCATTCGGGTTGAAGTATCCGGCCGCGCTCAATGGGCCGCAGTTTCTGGGCGAGAGTTTGCTCACCGAGCCACTGACCGTCGAGGGAGGCCAAGTGCGCATTCCGTCTGGCCCCGGTCTCGGCATCGAAGTCGACGAGGCAAAGCTCGATGCGCTCTACGAGCAATCACGTAGTATGCAGTAGGGCGAGCATCACGCGCGACCTGTGTGGTGTTGTTTGCCGCGTTGGTGCTCGATAGGCAGCAAAGTGGTTTGCCCCAAACGTTCCTTGGCTTGCCTGGTCCCGGCAATTGCATCGCTCCGGCAAGAGAATATATAGTCGTGCATTATGGCGCTGCCGGCATTAAGAAATATCGACGCGTTTCCCATCGAGCACGATGGCGAGACCCTGATTGTCATGCGCGATCCGGCGGGATATGCCGATGAACAGCTATTGTTGAGCCCTCTTGCTCTGTTTATCGCCAGTCAGCTCGACGGGCTTAACGATGTCGCGGACATCCAATATCTTCTGTGCACGCAGACGCAAGGGCGCGTCATATCCGAAGAGCAGATTCGCGAAGTGGTCGATTATCTGGATGAGCGCGGGTTTCTCATGACGCCGACGTTCGAGGCGATTTACCAGAAGGTCGTCGATGCGTTTCAGGCGGGGCCGTCGCGCCCGGCGTTTCTGGCCGGAAAATCGTACCCGGAAGACCCTGCCGAGCTGCGCAGTTTTCTGGACGGGATGTTTTCGGGA
>SLSB01000648.1 GCA_007130675.1 Candidatus Hydrogenedentota bacterium
GTTTCCCCGTATGCTCGGGCCCGTTACAGAGAAACAACGGGCTATTCGCTGTCATGCCACACGCGGGGACCGCTACGCCTCGCGCAAAGCGCTTGCATTCTTCTTGATTTTCTCGAAGATGGCGACGATATCGAGCATATCATCTTCCGAGCCGAGGAGAGCAGGATGCCCGATCCAGATGCCGCTCCGCGCGCAGATGTCGCGGGCAACGGGGCATTCGCGCTTCGAGTAGTCCGGCGCATTCGGCGCGTTCGCAATGGAAGGCTGCTCGTACAAAGGAATGGCATAACCTTCGCTAATCACAGACAGGCCTTCGGCCTCAGCGGCCTCGACTGCTTTGTTGCGGCTGCACCCGAATTGATCGGGATCAAGACGCAGACAATACAGGTGGTAGGCCCGCCGGGTAATGCGTTCATCATCCGGCTGGGGGGTAAGCCCTTCGATCGCGGCCAGCTTTTCGTTAAGGATCGCGCCATTCGTTGCGCGGGTCTGGGTCTGGGCTTCGAGGCGCGTCAGTTGGGCACTCAAGATGGCCCCTTGAAACTCCGTGATACGCGCATTGGTTCCGAGGTTGGGGTGGGCGTACCAGGCGCCCTCTTTCGAGCGGCCGCAGTTCGTGATAGAGCGGCAAAGCTCGGCCAGCTCTTCGTCGTCGGTGACAATGGCCCCGCCTTCCGCCGCGTTGATATTCTTGGATGCCTGGAAGCTGAAAATGCCTGCTTTGCCCAGTGCCCCGGTGCCTTTTCCTTTCCATTTGCCGCCCCACGAGTGGCACGCATCCTCGAGCACGATAAGCCCATGTTTCTCGGCGATCTCATTGATGCGGTCCATATCGCAGATGCGCCCGCCCAGATGCACCGGCATGATCGCACGTGTACGAGGCGTAATCGCCTCTTCAATGAGGTCAGGATTCATGCACCACGAGTCATCCACATCAACAAAGATTGGCACGCCGCCCATGCGAACCACCATGCTCGCCGTGGCGTAAAACGTGTACGGGGGCACAATGACCTCGTCACCCGGTTGCAGGTCGATCGCCTGCAGCAGCACTTCGCCGGCCGTCGTGCCGCTTGACACCGTCACGCAGAATTGCGCGTCTTGAAAAGCTGCATATTCCTGCTCGAACTGGGCCACGCGTTCTCCGTACCACCATTTGCCGCTGTCAAACACTTCCAGCAGAGCCTGCCGTTCGGTTTGGTCAAAAATGGGCCATGACGGCCAGGACTTCTGAGAATCCCGGACCGGTGTGCCGCCCAAAAGGGCCAGCTCGGAAGAGGATACGGTCGTCATTGCAAATCTCCTGCATGAAAGTCGGTGTTATCCAGACGTCTACGCACCAGGGTGCGCTTAGTGTAGCGGTTTGTGCTTCCTTTTTAAACCTCGACGATGAAAAACCTTGTCCTGAGCGTCCGGCATTCCAAAACTTCGCTTACTGGCCTGCGCTTCGCCTATTATGGGAATTGTCGGTCCGAGACGAAGAATATCGGTTTTCGCGCGGCGGCGCTCTGAGGTGTTGCGCGTCCAGGCAAGTGCGGCGAAGCCACACCCAAAAAGGGAAACGCATAACAATGAAACTCACAGCCAAGTGGATATGGAGGAAGCAGCGCGGCTACAACCCGTATAACCAGACGATCATTGCCCGGAAGACATTCCCACTGGCAACGGCTGCGCGTGCGAAGCTTGCGATAACCGCGGACAGTTGGTACCGCCTGTTCATCAACGGCGAGTGGGTCAATGATGGACCCTGCCGCAGTTGGCCCCGTCATTACCAGTACGATGTAATTGACGTGGCTTCCTACCTCCAGCCGGGTGACAATCGCATCGAAGTTATCGCACGCTACTTCGGGGTCGGTACATTTCACCAAGTGCCGGTACAGACCGGCCTCTTGGTACAGCTTGACGCAGTACTCGCGAACGGTTCGCCCGCTCAGGTCGTTTCCGATTCGACGTGGGAGGTGGCGGAGGCGAGGGCATGGCGGCCCAATACGCCAAAAGTCAGCATTCAAATGGAACCCGCCGAAGTATACGACGCGCGCCTCGAGTCCGAAGTGCGATTTTCAAGAGCCGCCGAATTATTTGGCGCGCATGAAGGGCCTTGGAAAGATTTGCAGCCCCGGGATTGTGCCCTTCTCACGCGGCAGCCGTTTGCATTGCGCCGTTTCCTCGGGGCCAATCTCGTGGCCAGTGAGTGGCGGCAATTCACCTTCCCGATGGCGCGCCTCGCGCATCCCGGTCTCATCGAGGCAAACCATCACGTAAGTACGGCGGGCGCGGTGGCTACCAGCATCGTAGCCGAGCGCTCGAAGACCATTGTAGTCCAAGGCACGGGGATGGACATCACGATAAACGGAAAACGGGGAAGAGGAGACCGCTTTCAACTGAAGCGGGGCGACAATTTCCTGCTTGCCGTGACGCAGAACGTGTTTAACCATCAATTCAAAGAGACCGCAGTCCGTTTCGATGGATTAGGTGACCTCGTGCTTCAGAACCCAGTGGACCCCGCGCATGAAAACCCATGGGTGTATGTGCCCTGCCGTGAAACGGACTATGTCGGCGACGATATCGCGTTCTTCTCGCACAGGATGGAAGAGCGCGACGAAGTCCGTCGCGGTATCGAGAAGCAACTGACGGCCCTGAAACGCACGGCCGTTGATGCCTCCTCGTTTCTCTCGAA
>SLSB01000589.1 GCA_007130675.1 Candidatus Hydrogenedentota bacterium
GACGAGGCCGAGGCCGGGATGTCGCGTGATGCCGCTGTCGAGGCGCTTCGAGCGGAAGGCGTGAATGCCAGCGGGGTGAACTACACGCTGCAACACAAGCTGCCGTTGTACGCCGAGGACGAATGGTGGCATCATAAGCCGGTGATTCCAGAGCTTCCGGGGTCCGAACAGGCCAACGCGACCAGCATTGCGCTTCCGTATTTCACCAAGGAGGTGCCCGAGCTGGTCGATCAATACATGAAGGCATTCGAGAAGGTGTGGGCACATCGCAGCCAATTGGCATGACGAACGGGGGCGCACGAAGCGCCTGTAACGAGCACGGGAAAGTGTGAAGGGAGTGAGTCATGAAGAGTTCCGAGGGCAAGCATGAAAACGGAATGTCGCGACGGAAGTTTCTGCGCAACACAGGCGCTACCGCCGCGGGAGCGGCCGCGGGCAACGTGATGTACCGAAAGGCCGCCGCGACCGAGGCCTTGCGCCAGGAGACGCTGGCGCTCGATGGCGGAACCCCGGCGGTATCTTTCCCGGGCGAGCGGCTTTCGGCAGCGACCAAATGGCCGCGCTACACCGAGGCCGACAAGGAGGCGGTGTGGGAGGTGCTCGAACGTCCCCAGGGCGCCGTGTACCGGGACCTGCCGATTCTCGAACAGGAATGGCGGGACTACCACGATGTGCCCTACACGAAGGCGCACCTGAACGGCACGAGTTCGCTGACATCGCTGTTCTTCGCGCTCGATCTACCTCCGGGCAGTGAGATCATGGTGCCGTCGTATACCTTCTTCGCCACCATTCTTCCAATGCGTTTTTTTGATTACGTGCCGATCTTTATCGACATCGACCCGCGCACCGCGTGTTTCGATCTCGAGGATGCCGCGAAGAAGCTTACGCCGCGCACGAAGGCGATGATTCCCATGCATTCGTGGGGGCTCCCCTGCGACATGGATCACATTTGCGCGTTCGGCGAAGAGCATGGACTGATTGTGTGCGAAGACGCGGCACACGCACATGGGGCTTCGCTGCAAGGCAAGAAGATGGGCGCGTGGGGCGACATGGCGATTTTCAGTTTCCAGGCGAGCAAACCGCTTCCGGCCATCGAGGCCGGCATGGGCAATTACCAGACGCGCGAGTATTTCGAGCGCGCGGCTGCCTTTGGCCATTATGAAGACCCGCCGAAATTCTCCGAGGACAGCCCCTACCGCAGGTATCACGGCACCGGCTTCGGGCAGAAATATCGCATCCACCCGATCGCCGCGACGTTGGTGCGCAAGCAGCTCGAGGTGCTCGACGAGCGCAACGCCGGCGTCCAGGCGCGTGTCCGTGAGCTGAACGACCGCATCACCCAGCTTCCGGGATTGAGCGAACCCTATTGCCGCGACGACATGGAGCGCTCGTATTACTCGATCAACATGCTCTTCCTGGACGAGCAGGAGGCTGGGTTTACCCGCGCGCAAGTGACCCGGGCGCTTCAAGCCGAGGGCGTGCGCGCACGGCCGGGCTCGTATCCCGAGCAGCACAAGTTCAACATTTATCGGGAGGAACAGTGGTGGCACCACAAGCCGGATGTACCGGATGTGTTGCCTGGGACTGCGCAGGTCAACAGCTCCTGCATCTTCTTGCCGCTGCTCTACGAGGATTTGCCCGAGTTGACCGAGCAGTATATACACGCGTTCGAAAAAGTCTGGGCGCACCGGCAGGAAATCGCCAGAGTCTAGGTTGGCCTGCGTAAGCATGGCTGAGCCATTTTGATGCAGTCCGATGCACAAGGGGGGCGTGTTGTGTATCCTCGGTGCTTTTGCTGACGGGGCTGATGAGGGCCTGCGCCGGAAAGACGCTGTATGCCGCCGATGACGCACGAGACCGAGAGCAGTCTCCTACTCCCTGACTACATCATGATGGCTGCGTATTTCATCCTGATGCTGGCCATCGGCGTCTATTTCTACCGCTTCATGCGGCGGATGAAGGATTTTTTCAGCGGCGGCAACACCATCCCGTGGTGGCTCAGCGGCGTGTCGTTCTACATGAGCAGTTTCAGCGTCGCGGCGTTCATTTTCTATCCGTCGCTGTGTTACCGGTACGGCTGGGTCGGGGTGACGTTGTTGTGGGTGGCGGTTCCGGCCACACTATTCAGCGTGCTACTGTTCGCGAAGCGCTGGCGCCGTGCACGCATTGACAGCCCGGTCGAGTATCTCGAAACCCGTTACAATCCCGCTTTGCGGCAGCTTTTTGCGTGGCAGGGCATTCCCGTGCGCATGGTGGACGACGGCATCAGGCTGTTCGCCACGGGAACATTCATCTCGATTAGCACGGGCACCGACATCCGGTACAGCATCATCGGCGCAGGCGGGATCATGCTGCTCTACACGTTTATGGGGGGGCTTTGGGCCGTCACCGTGACCGATTTCATCCAGTTTGTCGTGCTGGCCGTGGGCGTGCTGATCATCCTGCCGCTCTCGCTTCGGCAAGCCGGCGGGCTGGGCGCGGTATTCGCGGATTCCCCCGAAGGTTTCTTCCGCTTGACCGCTCCCGAGTTCGGGTGGTCGTATGTCATCCCGCTGATACTGCTCTATTCGCTGGCGTGGAGCAGCATCAACTGGCCGCTTATCCAACGCTATTACTGCGTGCCGAAAGAGCGCGATGCCATGAAGGTGGGCTTCCTCGTGGTGGCGCTGTA
>SLSB01000571.1 GCA_007130675.1 Candidatus Hydrogenedentota bacterium
CAGCCGCACTGAAACCACGCGACGGCCGAGCGTGTCGTTGACATAGGCGTGCGTATCCGAGACGGCCACGTAGGTTGGCCAGGCGAGCGGGATGTCGGGATGCGAGCGGGAGGTGCCCTCATGCTGCCAGGCGGTTTCCGCGGCCTGGCCGTTGCCGAGCGAGTCCTCGTTGCCGTAATGACCGAACGTACCGATGAAGTTCCGGTTGTTGTCGATCATCTCGATACGGAACTTGCCCAGGTTCGGGTAGAAGATCCGTCCCCAGTCGTCGACATCGAACCCGGCGCCTTCGCACATGCAGGTGGGCGTGCCGGCCGGATAGGTTTCGGAATAGGGCGAGAAACCGAAGTGGAGCCATTCGGCCCCTTGCAGGTGCCCTGTGAGTTGCGATGAAAACTGGTAGTGATAACTGAACTCGATCTTGGGTTTGGACGCCAGCTCAGCGGGCGGTTGTCCCACCGCGCTTCCGGGAATTTCGCCATCCACGAACCAGATGGCGCCGCCCGAAGGCGGGAACTTGGCGATGCCGCCGTACATATAGCTGTACCAGTACTCTGGACTGTATCGCATCCGCTCGTCGGGCTGCGGAAGTTTGTCGTCAAAGAATTCGGGCCATACCCGTCCGGGGGGCCGCAACATGGATGCCAGATAGATGTTGCCGTGACGGTCCACCCGGGGGATCGTGCCTTGCGTCACCTGCCAAATGGCCGTGCGCTTCTCCTGCTGGTCCATGCCGAACACATTGAGCGTGTTGAAGCGGCCTCTCTTGGTCTTGTCTCGATAGTGTGTTGGCGGAATGGCGAAAATCTCGTCGCCATGCACGGCCAGATAGTTCTGCATGAACATCATGATGCCGCCCCAGGTTCCCCTGTTGTCCTCTCTGCCTTCCCAGGGAAGGGGCTTGGCATCTCGCGTCCAGCGCCAGAGCCCGAGCATGTAGCTCAGCGAGATCAGGCTGCCGTCCTCGTGTACGACCAGTTGCGTGCCCTTGTCGCCCATGCGGTGGCTGGCGCCGAAAAAGATTTCGTCGACAATCTCGCCGGTTTTCTCGCTGATGCGGTACCAGCGTTCGCCGCTAACCTTGACATAGAGCTCCCCGCGAATGCGGTCGAAGGTCAAGTCGCGCGGACCGGCTGCGGAAACCCCCTCGGGTCGCGGGTCGCCGAGCGTCTCGAAGCCCGTGCCGGTGTCCTCGATGCAGGTGAACCCCGCGCCGTAGTGCAAGGCAGGCACCCAGATGCGCACCGGCCGGGCGCCGGCATTGACCACTATTCGGTGATGCCCGCGAGCCTTCGGCAGCGCGGTCCGATACAGTTCCTGACCATTCTGGTAGCCATCGAACTTGATCAGCGTCGCCAACCGTTTTTCGACCGAGCACACATACAAGGCACCGGTTTCGGGGTCCACCCCGATCGTATCCGGGTTCGGAACCGAAACCTCGCCCACGAAGGATCCGTCCTTCTCGCTGAAAACCGCCACCCGGTTCGCGTCCATGTCGGCCACGTACAGCTTTCCTCCTGCCGCGGCGACGCCGCGCGGCGAGGTCAGAAGCGCTTTTTCCGTGCCGCGCTGATCGGGATTTCCAATGAAGATTTCTCCCGGCCCGAGTGTGGCCGCATCCACGCGGGCCACGCAGGGGAGCAGTCCGGCGCCCTTGCCGCGCAGGCTCAATCCCGAGACGTACAGATGCTGGTCGTCGCTGCTCATCGCCAGATATGCGGTGCCTTGCGGGTAGTTCAGGCTAAGCCCCAGGTTCTTGATTTCCGGAAGAATGCGCGGTCCCTTGAATTCCTTGCGACTGACGCCGCCATCGGCTTCAATGGCCAGCAGCAGCGGCGTGCGGGCCCGGCCGCGCGCCGCGACCCAATAGACGGTTCCCCGCGAGTCCACCGCAGGAACCGAACGGGGCGGGAGACTGGTCATGCGCGCATTATGGGGGTCGGGGTAGAAGCTGAGGTGCTGCCAGTTGTAGATACGTGGAACCAGCCGACCTTCTTCGTCCTCGAACGCGCCGGTCGCCGCAACTCGTTCGGCGGGGATATCTGCAGCGAAAGGTTTCAGCGCCCGCAGGTAGCGGCCGTCAGGATCATAGATCTTGATGTCGTGAGTGCCCATGTTGCCATTGGCGGTGTTGTGCTTGTGGAAGACATAGAGTTGTCCGCCCGGTCCCGCGCCGATGGCCAGTACCTGTCCGCTGGCATGCGGATTGTGCAGCAGCATGCGATCGAACTTCGGCTGAATCCCGGCGCGAACGCGGAACGAGAACGGTCCGCCCTCGGCGGTATTGCCCTTGTTGTCCTTTCCATCCCATTCCAGCGTCTGGGACAGGCCGGGCTGAAGCGGCGGGGGCGGCGGGTAGTCGCCGCCGAGCACGCCGGCAGCCCAGTGATTCACGATTTTGCCCTCGGCGTTGAGGACCGACACCTCGACATCCGTCGGGGCCGAAACGGCAAACGTCAACCGTCGCCCGTCGACCTGGGGTGCCTGTGTGAACGTTACCCCCGACTCGGTTTGCGCCCGAGCCGGTGCGGGTCCGAAAAACGTCATTACGGCCAAAGCCACGCCGGTTGCTGCCGCCTTTATGATTTCTGCTCTCATCGAGATGCTCCTTTGTAGTGTTATTCCTTCGTTCCGAACACGGATTGATGCCTGTAGAGCCGCGGGGAAGCC
>SLSB01000165.1 GCA_007130675.1 Candidatus Hydrogenedentota bacterium
GGAGACCGTGCCACAGCGGGGTGTCAAACGATTGTTTCCGGAATGACTCGGCATTTTCCCCGAGTGCCGAAGGCACGCCATAGCATAGCCCCGGGTGGCAACCCGGGGACCTGCATTTCCAAATACGTGAGTCCCGTAGGGACGGCATAAATGGGCCAATTCTTCAAGATAACGGGGTCGTGTTTGGGATTATTCTGCCGTCCCTGCGGGACTCAGTTTCGTGTGTACACGCGAAATCCCCGGGTTGCCACCCGGGGCTACGCTCTTTCGTGCCTACGCCACTTTAAACCACGAACGCCAACGGCAGGTGAATTTCAGAAATGTAGTTCCGGCCGCGCCCATCGCCACAGCGGGATGTCTTCGCAGCATGGCCGTCTCGGCCATGATCCGGCCACGGGCGAGACGCTCGTGCTACGAGTGCCGAAGGCGCGGCACAATATGGAGACCTTCGGTCGCAAGAGCGGCGCGGTCTGGAGACCGTGCCGCAGCGGAGGGTTGCCGCCCGGGGGCTAATCTCTTTCGTGCCTGCGGCACTTTCAATTCAAGTTGAAGGTTCGTGTCGCTCAAATCCCCCCCCGAGCCGGAGGGGCGGCAATGAGGCATCGTATCGAAAGTCGGGAATCTCGAATAAAGACCTCTTGCTTGTAGGACCGTCGCCCTCGGCGGTCATTCAATAAATCGACCGTCGCGACCGGCGGGGGCGCCGGGCCTACAAGGGCCGGGTGAAATGTTTGTCGGCGAAGTCGAGGTACATGCCCCAGTCGAATTCGGTGATGGCGTGGCTTCCTTCGCGGATGTGGTAGCCGATGGCGCCGTGTGCGGCGACGCCGGGTTCGGGCATTTCGTGGACGGGCAGGGGGTCTTCGCCGAGCAGTTGGTAGACGGGTCCGGCGTGGTATGCGGCGAGGAATTCGCCTTTGGGGTCGGCCCAGCGGTCTTCGGTGGCGCTGGCGACGTAGACGGGCCTGGGCGCGGCCAGGGCGACGAGCATGTGCTGGTCGACGGGCAATGCGTCTTCGCGTTCGTTGTAGTTGCGGAAGTTGCGGCAGAACCAGTGGGGAAAACTGTCGTTGATGCGGCTGACGCGTTCGCCAAACCGCCGACGCGAGAGTGCCGCGCCGCCGCAACCGGAATTGTTGCTGATGACCATCCCGAAGCGTTCATCGAGCGCGCCCGCCCATAACGCGGTCTTGCCGAGACGCGAATGGCCGAGCACGGCCACCCGGGTATGGTCGACGGCGTCATCGGTTTCGAGATAGTCGAGTCCGCGGCTCAAACCCCATGCCCACGTGCCGATGGCGCTGGCATGCGCGCCGTCGCGCTCGGCATCTTCGTCGAGAAACAGCGAGAGTATCTCGCGGCGGTAGCGGGCGTGATCATCCGGGGCGGCATCGCCGTAGTAGTACGTGGCGATGGCGTAGCCGCGCTGGATAATCGTCTCGACGGGCACGTTTTCGACGCGCGCGCCTCGCGATTCGAGCGTGGCGATGTTGTCGACGACACCCGTGCCGTGGCCGCGCATCCAGCGGGTGGACACGCGAATGGCCGGGTCGGTGTGCATGGTCTGGTTGCCCCAGAACGCGAGATAGATGAAGCCGGGGACGGGTCCCTCGACGTTGTTGGGTGTGTAGAGCAGCAGTTCGATGGCGGGCCGGTCGCGTTCCTCGGCGAGGTGGATTACGACTTGTTTGCGCGTGGCCATGCCTCCGAGCGCCTCGGGGTCTTCGTCCACGAGCTGAAAATGCAGGTGGGGGGGATCGGGCAGGCGGCGGCCGTAGACATGCTCCTCGAAGAGCGCCACGAGTTCGGGACGGCGCTTCTCGCGCCACGTCTCGGCGTCGGGCACGGGGCTGCCGTCTTCGAGCACGAGCGGGTCCGGCAAGGTGTAGTCAGGCACCTGGTCTTCGTCGTAGTTTGCTGTAAACCCCAGGCACAATACCGCGGGAATCGCGGCACACAGCGCAAATCTCATTGTGATGTCCCCTCTTTCACGGTTGCGACACAGGTTATCTGACACACATTGCCTGCCGAGCGGCCACGCGCGGCCGCTCAGGCTATTGTGCCCGCCGCGCTGGCATGGATCAACCGCATGCATGAATTTAACGCGCTGTGCGGGAATGGTATCCAGAGTAATGCAGTTTTTTGGGGATTTTTGGAAAGCGCGGGGGTGTTCCTGCCATAATGCTGTCGGCAAACGGTGCACAGGTAGCAGCAATCTGAACACACCAACAAGGAGACCTCTCACGATGAAGATTTCACGCCGGTTTTTTCTGACTACGCTGTCAATCGCGTTCGTTACGCTTCTGGGCGCGGGCTGGATACATGCCGAAGAGAGCGCCACACTCACCATCGTGGTGAATCCCTATGAGGATGTTAACTGGGACACCTTCGAGCATCACCGGGCGGCTTTGCACGTCCACACGTTGCAGAGCGACGGCCATCATCCGCTCGAGGAGGTAGTCACGGTGTATCGGGATGCGGGGTTCACGATCCTCGCGATCACTGATCATGACACGCACGAGCCCAACGTGCATGTGAGGCGCGGCACCCTGCCCGAGGAAATTGCCTCGCCGTACCCCGACCCCAGGCCGGAGAACTATCCCGCGAACACGACGTGGCCGTGGACGGACTTCGGCGCGCCCGCGCCCGAGGAACTCGGCATGGTGGGCA
>SLSB01000630.1 GCA_007130675.1 Candidatus Hydrogenedentota bacterium
AAGCCCGATCAATCAACTCGGCATACAGGGCATCCACGGATGGCAGGCGGAATGGGAAGGCATCGCCATCGAGCCCATCGTGTTCCCCGCACCGCCCGACATGACCGTGTTCGCTCCGCCCGAGCATTAGCCCAGATAGTGTGCGACTCTGAACTGGCGGGCATCCGCGCCCTATGCAAAAGGTGTTGCATGAACCTGATGTAGGGAACCAGTGGGAGGGGGTACTACGAAACGCGCGAATGGAACGAAATGGGTTTCGCGCATTTGGCGTGTTTGGTAGTGGGGCAAGGGCAACTCGCATGGTGGTTCCCTTACCCGATGAGTGACGTCCAATCGCCCCCAAAAAAGCAGTTCCGACCACGCCCACAAATAACATAATCGTCCGGTTTTACATGCGACCTGGGACTCACCACGTGCGTGAATGGGCAGGCGCTACGCTTTGCTTTGTGTTACGGGGCAAGAGACCGGCAAGTCTTCTTGAACTACTCTCTTCGTGTTTAGAGGTCACCCACCAAACCACGTGCCGAGCCCGGCGCGGTCACAATAGGTCTATTCAGAACCGCCGCTCTTGCGCCAGGAGGTCACCAGTTTTTTACCCGTTGCGGCCCGCAATAGACAGTTGTCGGGAAAACATCCCGGCAGGGTCTCCGTTCTCTGAACCGGTCCGATTCGCTCGCGACGATGCTTAGCCGAACTCGCGATCGTAGCGGCCCATGATGCGCGGCCCGCAGGGCGTTGCCACCCACGGGGAATCGGCTGGATATCTCGAAAACGTGACGTGCCCGTCCATGTACAGCACATTCATCCCCGAAGGCACGTGCGTGGAGCCGCGCACTTGGGGGGTCAGGTGGTCCCACATCACCGGCACGGTGCTCTGCGAGGTTGTTGACGCCGCGGGGTTGTTGATATCGGTGATCAGGAAACGCTCGATGCCTTCGCGCAACCGGTACAAAACATTGCCGCCGCCTGCCTGCGTGCCGGGGAAGGTGGCCGAGAAGTCGTAGTCTTCATCCGACGCCGCCCCGTTTGTGGCAATGTTTGCCTGAGCAAGTTCTCTGAGAGGCGTGTTGAGATAATCCGCGCCCTCGTAACGTCCGCCGATACCGCTTCCCGGTATGCCCGCTTTGTCAAAACCCATGACATTGACGGCGTCCATATAGAGCCACCCGGTGTAATTGAAGGGTGACTTCAGCAATTCTTCGGGCTGAATGACACCGTCCAGGTTCCCTGTCTGTACGCCTGCCCGGCGCACGCCGCGGTCGTAGCGCTCGAGCGGCGTGCTGGGACTCGACGGGCACCAAACCACCTCGAGGTCCGTGAGGTACTCAGGGTACATGGAAGGACCATTGAAGATCATGGTGTCCGACAGGCGGCCCCAAAGGTCGTAAATCATTCTTGGCGGCCACTTCTGCCCGCGCGATTCGTTTGCATACATCTTGAAGGCCAGCCCCATCTGACGCAGGTTGTTGGCGCACGCCGCACGGCGGGCCGCTTCGCGGGCGCGTGAGAGGGCGGGCAACAGAATCGCTGCCAGAATGCCAATAATGGCAATCACCACCAGCAATTCAATAAGCGTGAAACCACCTCTTCCGCCGAAACTTCTGTCTGTCATTTTTTACCTCCGTAGAATGTGGCTCAGCACCTCGAGTTCGAGGCTCTGTTGTGGTGTGGGGAGAGTAAACAATGTCTAAATAAGGATACAGGATTGCGAAGACGATTACAAAAACGCGACCTGCTCGAACCCCTTCCGTCTTTCGCCAGATACTATCTTAGATAGACGTTCATACATCGGATTGTTCTTCGACAATCCGGGCGCGCAATAGACCCGGCTATGGATACAGCCGTTTCGCCTCCCAGAAGCCCGAGGCTCTTTTCGTGTAAAGCAGCCGGTCATGCAAACGGTGAGGCATCTCCTGCCAAAATTCAATGTGTTCGGCGAGCAGACGGTAACCCGACCAATGCGGCGGCCGCGGGACATCATGTCCGTCGTATTCCCGGGCGGTCTCATTGATTCTGCGCAACAACATGTCGCGGGTTTCCAATACGGCCGATTGCACCGATGCCCACGCGCCCAACTGGCTTTCGCGGGGGCGCGAGGCGAAATACGCATCTGCCTCGGCATCACTAACCTGCTCGACAGAGCCCTCCGCGCGCATTTGTTTGCCAAGTTCGGGCCAGTGGAAACAAAGAGCCGCCCTCGGGTTGTGGTCGAGGTCGGAGGCTTTCCGGCTCTTGGTATTTGTGTAGAAGACGAAACCGTCCTGAGCGGTCTCTTTGACTAATACCATCCGAACCGAGGGCTGTCCGTTTGGGCTTACGGTTGCCAGTGCGGCTCGTTCGGGCAGAGGCAGGCCGGCGTCGCGGGCCTCCTGAATCCATTGTGCTGAGAGTGACGATGGATTGGTGATGGTGGGAATCATAGCGCGGTCTTTCCTGCCATGATCGGTGATACGCTTCAAACGCGTCTTCTTACTTGACCAAAGCGGCCTGTTTGGAATCCGACCCGCGGGCCTCCTCAACCAGACGGCCCGTGTCACTGGCAATCACCCATTCCTCGTCGGTTGGGATGACAAATACGCGCACCTTCGAGCCGTCCGTTGTGATGTCCGCATCCGAGCGTTCGTTCTTGTCGGGGTCGATGTCGAGACCGAGAAAGCTGGCATTCTGGAG
>SLSB01000508.1 GCA_007130675.1 Candidatus Hydrogenedentota bacterium
AACGAGTTGGACATCACAAACGACGGATGGCCCGTGGCGCAACCAAGATTCACCAGACGCCCGCGCGCCAGCATGATGATCGACTTGCCGTCGGGATAGATGAACTTGTCCACCTGCGGCTTGATGTTGAGTTCGGTGATGTCCTCTCGGTCCTCGAGATACGACACCTCGATCTCGGAATCAAAGTGCCCGATGTTGCAGCAGATCGCCTCGTCTTTCATCACATCGAAATGCTCGCCCCGGACCACATCGCAACAGCCGGTCGTGGTCACGAAGATATCGCCGATGGGGGCGGCCTCTTCCATGGTGAGGACCTGGTATCCTTCCATGCAGGCCTGGAGCGCGCAGATCGGGTCGATCTCGGTGATCAACACCCGCGCGCCCAGCCCGCGCATCGCCTGGGCGCAGCCCTTGCCCACGTCGCCATAGCCCGCGACCACCACGACCTTGCCGGCCACCATTACGTCTGTCGCCCGCTTGATGCCGTCGGCCAGCGATTCCCGGCAGCCGTAGAGGTTATCGAACTTCGATTTAGTCACCGAATCGTTCACGTTCATGGCGCGGGTGAGCAGCGTGCCTTCCTTCATCATTTTGTAGAGGCGGTGCACTCCCGTGGTCGTCTCTTCGGACACGCCAATCCAGTCCTCGACATACTCATGCCATTTGTTGGGCGTTTCGCCGTGAATCTTGTGCAGAAGGGTGTCGACGATGGTCACTTCCTTGTTTTGTTTCGAGATCTCGGGCAATTTGCCGGTCTGGTTGAACGTTGTCTCGAACTCGTAGCCTCGGTGAATCAGCAGCGTCGCGTCGCCGCCATCGTCGACAATCAGATGGGGCCCCTTGCCGTCCGGCCATGTCAGCGCCTGTTCGGTGCACCACCAGTACTCCTCGAGCGTCTCGCCCTTCCACGCGAACACCGGTATACCGCGTTCCGCAATGGCTGCCGCCGCATGATCCTGCGTCGAGAAGATATTGCAGCTCGCCCAGCGCACGTCCGCGCCCAGTGCCTCGAGCGTCTCGATCAATACCGCGGTCTGGATGGTCATGTGCAGCGAACCCGACACGCGATAGCCTTTGAGCGGTTGTTTTGGCGCGTATTTCTCGCGGATCGCCATCAACCCGGGCATTTCCTTCTCGGCCATATCGATTTCTTTGCGGCCCCACTCCGCGAGGCCGAGGTCCGCGATTTTGTAGGGTAGTACTGCCTGATGTGTCGCCGTTGCCATATCTCGAAAGCTCCTTTCTCACCGGGCACGCAACCCCGCGCACCCGTGTTTTCACCTTTGATCCTTATTCCTTGACTTCGTAGACCCGCACATCGCGCCGAATGCCCTTGAAACTCACCGTCTGTGCTTTGCTCTTGGCATACGTCTCGAGCGTTTGGTCCAGCACGGAGGCTGTGGCCGCGATTCCGGTCTTTCCGTAGGTATCTACCCACTCGTTGGTCAAGAATGCCACATTGACCGCCTCGCCCATAATGTCCGGGCGCACATAATCGGGGTGGCCCACCGAACCGAGGTAGACCGGTCCCGCGCTCAGGCTGATCTGCACATCTTCGGTAATCAGACGCTTGGCCTCGAGCGCCGTCTGCAAGGCGCGGTCGCGATGGCCCGTGCCTGTGAAAAAACACAGATACTGGTCGCCCATGTACTTCACCGGCACTCCTTCATGCCGCAGCGTCACCTCGGTCAACTGATAAAATATTCCATTGGCCCACAACGCGAAATCACGTGGCGCGATGTTCAGCGACTTCTTGTAGGCCCCGCGCACGCTCGATACCATGACCGTCGCCTCGAACTCGTCCGTGCCTGGCTCATTGACTGACAGCAACCAGTCGATCGACACGCCCAGAATCCTAGCCAGCGGGGCCAGCACCGCAATATCGGGCGCATTCTCGCCGCGCTCCCACTTTGACACCGCCTGGGGACTCACGTTCAACGCGTTTGCGATGTCCTGCTGTTTCAGGGCACGCTTCTCGCGCTGCGACCGGATTCTTTGGGCCAGTTCGTCCAAGAACATCCTATGAACCTCGCATGCTTCACGTTATAGCCTACTCCATTCCCACAGACCAGACAATGACGCATCCGTTGACCGTGTTCCCGCGCAGGTTGGCCGAACGCTTTTCGAGGATAGTGGCCAACGGCTTTTCTCAGGTGCGTTGTCCAGACGGAATGGATTCTTCGGAAACGCGTTCTATTCGGCAGGCCGGACGTCTTTGAGCACGAGCTGGATGGTTGTCTCGCCGCGGTAGGTGTTGAGTTGCGGGGTAAATGCGATGTCGACGTATTCTACATCGCGCACCGCATCAAAATGGTCTCCCAGTTGAAACCCGATGGCTTGAAGAATACTGGCGCCACTGCGCAGTGCCAGCTTGAGGTGGCCGCCGTTGAGCAAGCGGCACGAATGGGGAAGCACTTCGGCTTGGTGAGTGCAGAATACGGGCTCGGCGTTGCCGTGGCCGTAGGGTTCGAGCAGTTCGATATACCGGAGCAATTGGCCGTCTACCTGGCTGAACCCGATCAGCGCGTCAATGCGCAGCGTTCGCCGCAACGCACTGTCAGCCAATTGGCGTGCGGCCTCGCGCTCGAACGCTGCGTGAAACGCCTCGAGGTTGTCTTCGGCGATGGTCAATCCGCCGGCGGCACGGTGCCCCCCGAAGCGCACGAGATGCTCGCGGCAGGCCGCCAGCGCCTCCGAAACATCGAACTCGGGGATGCCGCGCACGGACCCGTGCCCGATGCCGTCGTCGCCGATGGCAATGAGCGCGACCGGCCGGTAGAAACGCCGCTGGATGCGTGAGGCCACGATTCCGATGACGCCTTGATGCCAAGTCTTTCTGGCCATCACGATGCTGCGCTGCTCTTCGCGGAAGGTTTGGGCCAGTTCGTCTTGGGCATCCTCGAGCAGGGCGGCCTCGATCTCGCGTCTCTCGTTGTTGGCCCGGTTCAGTTCGTGCGCGATCGGCGCCGCCAGTTCCTGTGAGGGTGCCATCAGGAGCTCGACTCCTGCAATGCCGTCTCCCATACGCCCGCCGGCATTGATGCGCGGCGCGAGCTGGAAGGCCACTTGGCGGGCGGTGAGGGTTTCGAGGTTGACACCGGCCACTTGCGCCAGTTTCATGAGTCCCGGCCGTTGTATTGCGGGGGCTTCGCGCAAGCCCAACGCCACCAGCGTGCGGTTTTCGCCGCGTAACGGTACGATGTCGGCCACGGTGCCCAATGCCACGAGGTCGAGGTCGGCAATCTTGCCTGTCAACGCCGTGGCGAGTTTGAAGGCCACGGCGGCGCCGCAGATTTCGTGGCAGGGGTGGTCCGGCCCATCGAGTTTGGGATTGATTACAATGGTGGCACAGGGAAGCTCGCCCTCGGGCTCGTGGTGGTCCGTAACAATAAGATCAATGTTGGCTTCGCGGGCGGCCTGTGCGGCTTCGCGCGCGGTGACGCCGTTGTCTACCGTGATGATGAGTCCGACGTGTTCCTGGCTGGCCTGATATACGCGCTCGGGACTGATCCCGTAGCCTTCCTCGAGGCGGTTGGGCATATCGTACGCGCATGAGGCTATCCCATAATCTCGAAGCGCGTTATATAGAATCGTTGTGCCGGTGATGCCATCCACGTCGTAATCGCCGAATACGAGGACTTTTTCGCCGCGTTCGCGGGCAATCCTCAGCCGCTCGACCGCCTGATCCACGCCGGTGAGGTCGAACGGGTCGGACAGATCGTCTACGGAGGGATTGAGAAACTGTCGGCCGGTCTCGGGAGTGGCCGCGCCGCGCAATATCAGCAATTGCGCGACGAGCGGAGGGACTTCGAGCGCATCTGCCAGGGTGCGCAGAAGCGCGCGTTCCTCAGGCACGTGTGACCAGAGCGGTGACGTTGTAGCCGAATTCACGCTTCCTCCTGTACGATATTGACAATCGCGCCGACAACTTCGTCGAATGTCAGGTTTGACGTATCGAGGAGCCGGGCGTCGCTGGCCCTGCGTAAGGGAGACACTGCGCGCGTCATGTTCTTGTGGTCGCGCTCTTCGATCTCGCGTTTCAGGGCGGCGGTATCCACCTCGGCCCCGTTGGCGGCGAGTTGCGTGGCCCGTCGGCGCACCCGTTCCTCGACCGAAGCATCCAGGTAGATCTTCCATTTGGCCTTGGGAAAGACGACCGTGCCCATGTCGCGCCCCTCGGCGACGGTCGGCTTGCGCGCTCCAAATGCGCGCTGGAGTTCCACCAAGTGCGCCCGCACGCCGGGAACATGGTCGAGTTTGTAGATTTGGCGGGTAATTTCGGGGGTTCGGATTGCGCTGGTGATATCGTGCTCCCCTGCGCGAATTCGCAGTGTGCCGTCTTCGTCGGTCATATCGAGGGGCATTCGGGCGGTGACATCCGCCAGGGCCTCGGGGTCATCGAGGTCGGCGCTGTTGTGGATGGCCCACCACGTGGCGGCGCGGTACATGGCGCCCGTATCAAGAAAGGCAAACCCCAGCCGCTGGGCTGCGCAACGGCCCACGGAACTCTTTCCAGCCCCAGCGGGGCCGTCTATGGCGACAATCTCGGTGATTTCAGTGCACAACCGTCAATTCTCCCTCCTGCTCGACCACGGCCAAGCCGCTGCTGCCCACCATTGCAGGCGTGGCGCAGGCAAAAGGCGCTGGTGCGCGCGGGGTGGCCGCCGCACAGACTATCACGGACTAGGGCTTTGCCTCAACGATTTGCGCAAAATGCCGCCGGTAGGTCTTGAACGTATCTCCTGTGTCCAAGACAAGCAAGCGGGCGTCATCGGCCGTGTCTCCCTGTTCCCAGGCAGGCACGTCGGCATAAATGACCACGCCGCCCTCGAACCGGCCCGTGACGCGCGGCCCCTCGCTCGAGTCGGCCTCGTCGAGCGCTACGGTCACTTGATACTGCACACGAAGGTCACGGGCCTTGTGTTCAAACTCGTTTCGTTTATCGAGCATTTCTTTCTGGTAGTCTTTGATGGTCTGCAGGCGCTTCTCGGCAGCGCGTCCCATGGCCGACACGAAGGGCAGGGCGGCTTTTCGGGCAATGGGGCTGTCCGGTTGCCGGCGGGCGGTCTCGAGTATGCGCTCGAGAAAGCGCTCCGGGGCGTCCATGTCCGCGGCGGATGGCGCCAACTCGCCCCAATTCATCTGGGCACGCAGGGTGGCCTCGCTCTGGCTGATCTGCGCGGTCAGCTTGTGGCGTTCCTTCAACCAGCGGGCCAGTTCTTCGCGGATGCGCGCCAGTGATGTGGCGGCAAGGCGGCTGCCGGGCACGCCGCAACGAAAGTCATCGCGAATTTCGGACATCCGACCGATGAACGCCTGCACATCGCTCTCGCCGGTTGTGGTTCGGTCGAGTTCCTGCAAGATGGTTTCGGCCACCCGGAACATGACCGCGGCCTCGTCCGCGTGGCGGGGATTGCCGGTTTCCGCGTGCACGGCGGCGCGTTGGGCCGCGCGCTCGGCGATCGCGTGGGCCATATCGAGCAACCCCTCGATGATGCGCTCGATCACCTCGAGACGGCTCTTGTTTCGGCGTATACCCTCGGCATGTTTCTCGGACATGCGATCGCTGCACAGAAAAAACAGGGCTGTTTCGGCGTGATGCTTAACTTCTCTTTGCATGCTTTGGATGAGAGACTCGAGGGTGAGGATGCGGGTCTTCAGGCGCAGCACCTCCGACCACAGGCGCGCGGCATCTCGCGTACGAACCCCGCCAAAATCGGTATTGCTGAGCCGTTGGCGAAAGACGATCTCGACGGGCAGATCCGGCGTGGCGCGGAACCGGTTGCCCGAAAGACAGCGGGACACGTGAATGCAGCCTCCGAGCACTTGGTTGTGGATATCGATATCCGGGGCGATGATCTTGCCGCGGCGAACACTGTCGGTGACGACCAACCGCTCTCCGGCGAACAACAGCCTGGGATTCTCGATGCGTCGCACGCGAATAGATCCCGCTTTGGCGACGACAAACGCTTGGTCGATGATGTTGCGCGCGCGGATGCTGCCGAGGCTCGAGATTATGACGCCTGAGATATTGTGGCGCACGTCGCAATCGCGGGTAGCCGCGAGGCGTCCCATGACATAGCCCATGATGCTGCAACAGCCGCCCTCGACCACCAGCGTGCAGTCATCCGGGATACTTCCCAATAGTTTGACGTGGCCCGAGTGTTTGAGCAAGGGGCCGGTCGAAGGCATTTCGATGCCCGCGATGGTGCGTACCCGTGCGGGCGGGGCGTTCTCGAGGTCGGCGGAATCGAGGAAGCGTATGCGTTTCTCGAGTGCTTTCAGGCCGCGGCAGCTGGGCAATTCCCTGCGCCGCACCTCGATTTCGTTCACGAACGGCTGCAACAGGGAACGCACACGGCCGTATGCGGCGCCGTCCTCGATACGGCCCGCCAACTCGAACGCCAGGCACAGGAAATCCAGCTCGTCTCTCTCGAACTCGGGCAGTCTGCTGGCCTGCACCTCATCGATAAGGTCGCGGAGCACCCATTGATGGCGGTGGCCCTCGGTGTCCCACTGTGCGCGACGATGTTTCTCGAGCCATGCGTCGAGCTGGACTTGGACCGCGGCGCTGCTTTCATCGCCTTTTCTGGCGGCGCACCATGCATGGGCGAGGGCCGCATCCTCGAGCGAAATCTCGTTGAAGCGTTCCTCGGAGCCCTCGGCGATAAACGCTATCAGTTTGTCCAGCATTGCAACCACATCTTCTACTTTGCCACGGTGTTTGGGCCGAAGCACGCGGCGATGGCCGCGTCGTAGGGCGGACGCAAAATACCGCGTTCGGTGATAAAACCCGCCACGAGGTGTGCGGGGGTCACGTCGAAAGCAGGGTTGTAGGCCCGCACGCCATCGGGAACGGTGCGCTCGCCGAATCCCTCGGTGATTTCTTCGTCCGGACGCTGTTCGATGGGAATCTCGCCGCCATGGGCCAGTGCCGTGTCGAACGTGGACAACGGTGCGGCGACATAAAAGGGGATTTCGTGCGCGCGTGCCAGTACGGCCAATGCATAGGTGCCGATCTTGTTGGCCGTGTCGCCGTTGGCAGCGATTCGATCTGCGCCGGTAATCACGAGTTGTACGCGGCCTTCGCGCATGACTTGGGCGGCCGTGTTGTCGCAGATGACGGTGACCTCGATGCCCGCCTGCATGAGCTCCCACGCGGTCAGGCGGGCGCCCTGAAGCAGAGGGCGTGTTTCATCGGCATATACGTGAAACGTTTTTCCCTGTTCATGGGCCGCGTACATCACAGCCAGGGCCGTACCGTAGGCGCTGGTGGCCAGCGCCCCGGCGTTGCAATGCGTTAACACGCCCGATCCCTCGGAGAGCAGTTCCGCGCCGAATGCGCCGATCTTTTTGCAGCACGCCGTATCTTCATCGCGGATGGCGCAAGCTTCCCGCTCGAGACGCTCGAACAATTCTCCGGCGGACGCCGCCTCGGCGTTTGCGTGTGCAAAGCTCTGCATGCGCTCGAGTGCCCAGAACAGATTCACCGCCGTCGGGCGCGCCGTGGCGAGATAGTTGGCGGCCTCGTCGACCGCGTTCAACGCGTCGCGCACGCTCTTGGGTGCGCGTTCTTGGAGTGCCACCAGCAGCCCGAATGCGGCACACACGCCAAGTGCAGGCGCGCCGCGAACCCGCAACGCCCGCATTGCTTCCCACACTGCCGCGACGCAATCCAGCGGGATTTCTCGATATTCTGCCGGCAACATGGTTTGATCAATGATGAAAAGCTGGCTGTCGCGCCAGATGATCGGCCTGACATTCATACGCGTGTTCCCCTCGTTTTGCCGTACTGGCCGCACTATCTCGCCGACGCAGGCATGCCTGAGCTGGTGGCCTTTTCCGCACAACAGATTGTTCTGGGATATTTCACGGTAGCTTGCGGCATCTGAGAATCGCAATTCACTCATGCAAGACCGTTTGCGCGTGAGCCTCGGATGCCCGCCAATTGAAAGCTGCGAAATATCCGGCTAGCGCTGTTAGGCTACCGAACTGCCGCGTCCAAGGCAAGCTTCGGCGCGGCATGCGGGGCCGCCAAGAATCCACTTGCCAAGAGAAGCGGTGTGGCTGAGTGCAGCAGGTGTTGTCTGCCCAAGGAGAGAATCTGATATAGTACACCTTGGCGCGCGTGGTTCGGGCGGAAGCGGTCTTCCGTCACAGGGCTCGCGCAGCGGGCATCTCGGGCTCGGGAGAGGTGTCCGGACAGGTCTTTTTATCCCGGTCTCCATTGCGAAACGAGTGTGTATGCATTTCGAGGACTTTGAACTGGACCCCCGGCTGCTTCGGGTGCTGGATACCAAGGGCATCGAGACGCCCACGATGATTCAGCGCGAGGCGATTCCCGCCCTTTTCGAGGGCCGCGATATGGTCGCCGTTGCCCAGACAGGCACCGGCAAGACGCTGGCGTACGCGTTGCCGGCCCTCATGCGCCTGGCCGAAGGCCGGGTCCAGCGCAACATGATGCTCGTATTGGCACCCACGCGCGAACTGGCGCAACAAGTGCATGGGGTCATCGCTGAGTTGGGCAAGGCCGTAGGGATTCGCTGCGCCGCGGTGTATGGCGGCACGGGGTTTGGTCCACAGATTGACGCGCTCAAGAAGGGCGTGGGGATTGTGGTGGCGACGCCCGGCCGTCTCTTGGACCACATGCGCCGGGGCAATGCGCGATTTGACGATCTCATGATCCTCGTGCTTGACGAAGCCGACCGCATGCTCGATATGGGTTTTCTTCCCGACATCAAGAGCATCATCCGCAAGCTTCCCGAGCAACGGCAGACCGTGATGTGTTCGGCGACGTTCCCTCGGGAGATCGCGCGGCTCTCCGAGGAGTTTCTGCGTGAGCCCCAGCGTATCGAGGTTGGGCAGATCGCCAAGCCCGTGGACGCCGTGCGGCAGATGCTCTACCCGGTCCATCCTGAACGAAAGCTGGGATTGCTCAAGACAATGCTGCGCGAGAAGAACGTCGATTCCGCCATGATCTTCCTGCGCACCAAGCCGCGCACCGAGCGGGTCGCCAAAGCTCTCCGTAAAGACGGATTCAAGGTGCAGGCCATTCACGGCGACCGCTCGCAACGCCAGCGCAACGAGGCTCTCGCCGGGTTTCGCTCGGGCAAGTACCGTTTCCTGGTCGCCACCGATGTGGCGGCCCGCGGACTCGACATCCAGGCGGTCAGCCACGTCATCAACTACGACATTCCCGAGAACCCGGACGATTACATTCACCGCATCGGCCGCACGGCGCGGGCGAGCGCCGAGGGCGATGCGGTCACGTTTGTGACTCCGGCCGATATGCTGCCGCTCGAGGCTATCGAGCGCGCCCTCGGCAAGAATCTGCCCCGCGCGGACTGGGAAGGGGCCGTGCCGGTGATCTCGCTGTATCAGCCGCCTGGGGTGCAAACCGGCCGCAAACGGCGCGGCATCACCCACCGCAGGCGCCGCGGCCGCCTGCTGGGTTAACCGTAGGCCCCAGCCGTGGCCTGGTTTCCTGACCCCGTTACTCTTACGGTCGAAGGGTATGCGCATTCTGCACATGATTCACCCAACACCGTTGCGCGCAAGACCGAGGGCGGGGTGCCCATCCGCCCTGGATCGGGGGCGATGCAATCCAACAGACTGCGCGGTGCTCTGCGAAAAACGAAGCTTCCAGAATCCTTGCGCGCGGATGCGGCTCTCGAATTTTTCGTGACACCGGCGCCTGTCTGTGTTATTTTAGGAGTGCTGCGTGCTGTGACTCGTGGAGCTCTGTCCGTTGCCCCGAGCGGAGCGGAGCGATGTCCCGGAAAACTGGTGCAAAAGCCGGGAAGTATCCAGTATGTTCCGGTGTTATCACGTTGGCCCTGTGGGAATGGCATGGCGCAGACCGCTTAATAGATGCGCAGGCTAATGGCCATGGCAATAGAGCGCCTGGACCGCAGGAAAAAACTCATGAGAGGTGTTTGACGTTGTACCGCAGTGAATGGACCCCGGGGAAATGGGACTTGGTGCATGCGGCCGTGCGTGACCAGGTGGCGGCGGCACGTGATGAACGGCGTGCTTGGCAGGTCGCAGTGCGGCACGCAAGACGTGTGTTGCGCAATTACAGCACCAGCTTCTTTATCGTGACGCGCTTCCTGCCGCGTTACAAACGCGACCAGGTTGAAGTGATTTATGCCGCCGTCCGGTACCCCGACGAAATCGTGGACACTTTTGCTTGGGAGCAGGGGCGAAAACTGGCCGCGCTTGACGAGTGGGCAGAGCGCTATGAAGAAGGCCTTGCGGCGGCATCGTTCCAAGAAGCTGTTCGGGCGGGCGTTCCCGTGTTTGCCGCGGCATTTGCCGAGGTCGTCCGGCGAAACCGCATTCCCGCCGAACACTACCGGGACTTTCTGCGTGCCATGCGGCTCGATGTGTGCCCGCGCTCATTTGCGGATCTTGAAGATCTGATCGAGGCCTACGTGTATGGCAGCGCCATTGTTGTCGGTCTCTTTCTGGCCTATGTGTATGGGCCGAAGTGCCCTGAAGACTTTCCGCGGATGCTCACCGCGGCACGAAATCTTGGCATTGCGTTGCAGCTCACCAATTTTGTCCGGGACGTTGCCGAGGATCAGCGCCG
>SLSB01000222.1 GCA_007130675.1 Candidatus Hydrogenedentota bacterium
ATCAACCGCGAGGTGCTGCGCAACGGCACGAAAGAACAGCGGCGCAATCACATCGCAGAGATTGTTGAAGAGTTTCTGCCGCCCGAGCTGTTTTCGGGCGAATTCGACTGGGACTCGCTCGAGCAGGGCGCGCCGTTTCCGTTTCCGGGCCGCCGGCCGCGCCGCCGCCGCCCGGCCCCGTTCGAGGAAGACGATGAACCGGAACTGCCTATCTCCGATGAAGAGATGGAACGTTTCCAGCGCTTCGAGCTGCATCGTATCGACGAGCCGCGCTATTTCAAAAGGTACTTCGGCTGAGCCGTCTCAGGTTTCTTGTGCGCGCGAAGGGCCCGCAGTCACCTGAAACAGGGCGATACCCGCGGCGACCGCCACGTTGAGACTCTCGGCGGCGGGCGCCATGGGAATGCGTACTGTCACGTCGCAGCAGTTCCGCACCGGCCCCCCGATCCCTTTGGTTTCGCTACCCATCACAAGCACGCAACGCTCGGGCCAGGAAACCTCGAAGACCGACTCGCTTCCCGCGGCATCCAGTCCATAGACCCAGAAACCGTTGTCGCGCAGCACGCGAAGCCCTTCCGGCAATTTCGCCACGGCCACTACGGGTATGTGAAACACCGTGCCTGCACTCGAGCGGACCACTGACTCGTCGAGCAGCGCGCCACCGCGTGACGCGACGAGGACCGCCGCCGCGCCCGCTCCGGCTGCCGTGCGGAGCAGCATGCCCAGGTTCTTTGGATGCTGCACGCGGTCAAGCGCCAAGACCGCCGCACGGGGAGGGCAGGCCTCGAGGAATGCATCGAGCCCCGTATAGCGCATCGGACTGACACTCGCCGCCACGCCTTGATGTTCGCGCGTCTGCGCGAGCTCGTTGAGTTTGGCCAACGGCACGAAGTCGTAGGGAATCCCCTCGGCGCGCGCCAAATCAACCAGCGCTTGCTTGCCGCGCACCTTGGCATCCTTGGCAAGATAGAGGCGGTTCACGCGCCCCCCGGCACGCAATGCCTCGGACACCGCATTCGCGCCACAGATGATCTCGGCCATGCGTCAATCTCCGCTCCGTCAGGCGTCCTTGTCAGGCTGTTGGCGCAACTGTTTCTTTCGCGACAGCAAGCGTTTCGATTCCAGGCGTCTGCGGCGCGACGCGGCGGTTGGCTTGGTCGGTTTACGCCGCCTGGGCCTGCGCCGCCGCGCGGCCAGGCGCCGCTCGAGTTCCTCGAGGGCCGCGACTTTGTTGCGGTGTTGCGAACGCGACTCCGTTGCGACCACCACGATACCCGTCGGGATATGCCGCACCCGCACCGCCGATTCTGTCACGTTTTTCTTCTGTCCGCCGGGTCCCCGGCTCTTGAAAAAGCTGATGTCTATTTCGTTGTCATTGAATGGCATACGAGCGCCAACGGCTGGCCTTTCCCCAAAAACATCCTTTCTCCCATGGTAGCCCGCAGACCGGCCCAACGGCAAGGACGCCGCGGCTCGCCAAAAACTTCTTCTTGTGCTTCAGGGCGAATTGTATTATAAATAAGAAAAGGGTAGTGTTTCTGAGAGCGTTGTACTAGGGTTATGCACTGCGGCAACCATCGTATGGGGGTGCCATGGCCGAACGTTTTCCCGTGATCAGCGGATATCAGGTGGACTTGGATGCCCTCAAGAGCATCGCACACCGTTGCGAACCCAAAGCGTGCGGCAATGGCCTGAGCTGTTGCGCGTGTTACGATGTCGAATTGTCCGCTATCGAAGCGCGCCGCATGATCGATTGGCTGCCCGAAGCCGCCAAGTTCAACCCGAAACTCCGTGAGGGTAATGACGGGTACATCGATCCCGTCGAGCGGATGCCGGGATCTTCTCCGTCGCTGGCCGTGGATGCCGCGGAACGCTGCGTGTTTTCCTACAAAGGCCAGAAAGGGGAGCTTTGGTGCTCGCTCCACTCGGCGGCGCTGGCGCACGGCTACGCGCCCGAGACCGTCAAACCGCTCACCTGTACCCTCTGGCCGCTGGCCATTTCCGATGACGACGAGCCGCCCATCCTTACCTTACAGCCCGATGCCGAGCGCTTCCCGTGCAACGTGCCACGTACAGGAGAAGGTCTCGACAGGGGGATCGCCCAGATCATCGAGCGCTGCTTCGGAACACTGTTTCTGCGCGATGTCGAAAACTGCCTCGCGGTGAATTAGCCTTGCCTCTCCCTGTGGCAAAAACGGTGGGGGCCATGCCACAGAGCTGTCCTACGTAAGGCGCGAGGAAAGCCAATTTATGGAGTGGGAACGCGGTGGGGCATCCTGCGGATGACGGCGTAGGCCGCAGCGGCCTTGAGTGCGTCGCCGGGCAGGAAGGGCGCCACCCCGAGCATCACTGCAGCGGACATTGACAGGTTCATGTAGAGGCTGAGCCATGCCGCGCCAAATGCATAAATCACGAAGGTCGCGGCCACGATGCCCGCTGCAGAATTGCGGAACCGGGCAACTGCCCACGGCACCGCGGCGAATCCAACGAGATAGCCGAATGTGACCCCGAACGTCGCGCCGACCGCCAGCACGGGCGCGCCCGCTAGGCCAAGGGCGAGATACACCAGCGCGCCAGTCATCGCGCGGTTGCGGCCTACCATGAACGCCGCCAAGAGCACGCAGAACGTCTGGAGCGTTACCGGCACCGGCGTAAACGGCA
>SLSB01000490.1 GCA_007130675.1 Candidatus Hydrogenedentota bacterium
AACTCGGCATGGCCCATATCAGTGCAGCGGCCGCGCTCGCTCCAGGGCACCGGGCCGTCATTGGTGCTCCATACGAGATCGATGTCCCAGGCATCCTCGAACGGCAGGCCGGTTTCCTCGGACACCGCGCGCATGAGACGGTCATTCGAGCAATATTCGGTGTGGGCCAGCCGCGGGCCGGATTCCAGATGGATGGCGTCCATGCCGATGGAGTAGCTCATGGGCCGGCCCTCTTTTGTCATGTGGTAGACCGCCGCGCTTGCACCTCAGAACGAAATCGTCTTGAAGTGGGGGAGATACGCCTTGTTCTTGCGGAACATCTCGGCCACCATCTTCTTGATTTCGGCCAGCGAGAGCACCGCCGCGGTCAACGGGTCATAGGCGATCGCTTGGAACACACGCTTGGGATCGCCGGCGAGACACCCCTCGACGGCCATTTCCTCGGAAGCAACCGCGGCATTGGTCAGCGCCGCGCACTGCGGCGGAAGCGCCCCGACGTGAATCGGGTTGAGCCCGCGTTTGTCGGCAAGTACGGGCACCTCGACGCAGGCATCCTGCTGGATGTTGGTGATCAGACCCGTGTTGGGGACGTTCCCGTTGAACTTGTATGGGTCCCCGCCCATGCGGGCATTGATAATGTTCGAGGCGTATTCGTGCCCGCGTTCGAGGGGAAACGGGGCGCCTTCGGCGAACCATTTCTTGACCTCGTTTTTCCATGTGCGCCCCGTCTTGCGGTATTCGTCGAGGATGTAGGCGTAATGGCCGGGATTCCACCCCGTGCCATGCGTGCAGTACTGCTCGATCAGCTCGGGGCGTTTACGGAACCACCAGTTGTACTCGGAGTTATGCCCGCTCGATTCGGTTACGTAGTAGTCGAGGTGAACAAACATCTCGTTGCGCACCTGCTCGTGATCCCACAACTTCTTGCGGCGCATGGTCTTGCGGATCAGCGGATAGGCATCCTTCCCGTTCCACTTGTACTCGATGAACCATGAGAGGTGGTTGATTCCCGCGCACACATAGGTGATCTCGTCCATGGGCGCTTTGATCCAGTCGGCCAGCATTGCCGCTGTGCCCTGGACACTGTGGCACAGGCCCGAAACCTGCACGTTGGTCTCGCGCTGCATGGCCCGGCACAGCATCGCCATCGGGTTGGTGTAATTCAGCAGCAGCGCGTCGGGACAGTACCGCTCGATGTCGCGGCAAATATCCAGCATGACGGGGATGGTGCGCAATGCGCGGAATATGCCGCTCGGGCCCCGCGTATCGCCCACGTTGGTGTCCACGCCATACTTCTTTGGAATAAGGATGTCGTGCTGCCAGACTTTGACGTCGCCGCTCAGGATCGTACACAACACGGCGTCGGCGCCCCTGAGTGCGGCTTTGCGGTCGGTGGTGGCCTCGACTTTGGCGGGATAGTTGCCGCGTTCAACGATGGACCGGCACGCGCGGTACGCAAAATCCAGCCGCTCCTCGTCGATATCCATCAAGGAAATGGTGGCGTCACGCAACAACGGAAACGTGAGAATGTCGCGCACGAGTCCGCGCGTAAACCCAAGACTGCCTGCCCCAACAAATGCGATTTTGGTCATGATGCGCCTCCGGAGTTTCCCTGCGGAATCGTTTGGGAAGCCCCTCGGCCAACACGGCCACACGCCATATTCCGGACGCTCCCCCCAATTGTCGAATCCGGATTATGCCCCATCTGCACGAAAAGATGAAAGACACATCCGGGGCGACGGTGTCAGACTTACGAGAGAAATCCGATCTCTTCGAGCGCTTTGCGCAACGCGGGCATTTTTTCTTCTGGAAACGGCACCTTGGGCGCTCGAGGCGGCCCGACCTCGAATCCCATAAGCCGCAAAATGGCCCGCTCGACCGATACGCCGCCGCCCATGAATCGGTACAGCACTTGGACAACCTTGTTGGCGTGCCATTGGGCTTGCTGTGCCTTTTCGAGGTAGCCCGCCTGCATCGCATCGTAGATGTCCACGATGGTGCGCGCCTGGTAGTTGTAGGTGGACCCGATCCCGCCACACGCGCCGGTAGTCAGCCCCTGAAGCAGCATCTGATCGACTCCGTTAAACACAGATATCGCGCCGCCGAAAGCATCGAGAATCCACCAGAGCAGAAACATGTCTTTGTGAGTGTACTTGAACCCCACGAGATTGGGAATGCGCTGGACTATTTCGACAAACTGGTCCCCCGAGAGTGCGTGGCCCGTCAAGTCCGGGATATAGTAGCAGTAAGTGGGCATATCGGCCGCCTCGCCGATGGTGCGCATGTGAAGCTCGAAGCCTTCGATGCCGACGGGATAGTAAATGGGCGGTAAACTGGCCACGGCGTCGGCCCCCGCGTTGCGGGCGTCCACGGCTATCGCAGCAGACTCATCACTCGACATAGCGCCCGCGTGCGCGATTACCTTGCCTTGGCCCGCGACTTCTCCCACCACCACCTCGACCACGCGCTTGCGTTCCTCGCGGGTCATGAGAAACCCGTCGCCCGTGCTGCCGTTTACGAAGAACCCGTGGCAGCCCTGGTCCAACTGGAAACGCACCAGCTTTTTCAACATCTCGACATTGACATCCCCGTCTTTGAAGGGCGTCAGCAGTGCGGGGAGAATCCCCGGGATGACAAACTGCGGTTTCGGCACGGGCA
>SLSB01000339.1 GCA_007130675.1 Candidatus Hydrogenedentota bacterium
CAGGTGGGCGTGCGCGAAAGCCGCCAGGTCCTGGGCGAGTATGTCCTTACCGGAGACGACGTGCACGCGGGCCGCAAATTTCCCGACGGAATCGCGCGCAGCTCGTACTGGATCGATATCCATTGCCCGCTGGGAAAGACCTATCCCGTGCATTTGTGCACCACCGAATGCGTCGAAGAGGCCAACTGCCCCTTCTGGGCCGCCGAACATGAAACGTCCATGTTCTCGATGGATGCCTTGTACCCCCCGGATGACGACTGGCATGACATTCCCTACCGCAGCCTGACGGCAAAAGGTCTTGATAATTTGCTCGTCTCGGGACGCTGCATATCCGCCACCCACGAAGCTATGTCGGCGTTTCGCGTCATGGGCACCTGCATGGCCATGGGCCAGGCCGCCGGCACCGCCGCCGCGCTGGCAGCTCAGGCCACGGGCGAGGTTTGTGGCGTCGACGTCGAAACCCTGCGCCAAACCCTGACCCGAGACGGCGCTCTCGTTTGACACCCAAAGGGCAGTTCAAAGGGGATGACGGCGTGTTTTGCGCAGTAACACGTAGCAGCAAGACCCTGCCGACCCGAGGGGTCTCCAATCCTGGCATTGCATTGCGGTTCACAGGGAGGGAGGTAATGGCCCCAAAACCACGGAGCGCATGAAGGCTGGGGATGGTCTTCCCTTACTCTGTACTCCAGTGTTCTCCGTGGTTCTTGAGCGCGACACAGCAACGAGACGCAGACAGCGCCCCTGTCCGGCCGTCTTGCACGGGCTGCCGCCCGGGCAGACATGGGAGCCAGCCCCTATACCTGAAAATGGCAGTTGCGAATAGGCCCAATACGCTATTGCGTCTGCTTCGAGCAACCCGCTGAATTTCGGAACAGCGGTTTACGGGACATCCCACAGATACGGATACGACCCGCCCTCGAGCATGTACCAGACCTCGACAAAATCCCAACCGGCATCCGCGAATGTGCTCTCGGTCTGCATCAGCGCTGTCGGCAGTCCCGTACCGCCGTCGGACTCGGTCATCCCGCTGGTCTCGGTGTCCCAGAACGAAGACTTGACCGTGCCGTCCCATTTATCAGCGAGCAGACCGCCAGCATATAATTCCTCTACCCCGCCCGTGGCTGTCACTGCGCCCACCGCGTAGCACTCGGATATCGTTCCCGAACTGCTTACGCCTACCAAGCCGCCAGCAAGTGATTGCCATGGCCCTGTGGACGTTACCGCGCCTGTCGCGTAGCACTGCGATATCGCGCCACCTTGGTTGCCGCCCAGCAAACCGCCAGCTTGTACCCAACTCCCTGTGGCCGTCACTGCGCCTGTTGCGTAGCTCTTCGATATCGTGCCCTCCGAGTTGGCCCCCGCCAGGCCGCCAGCGATTGCTGAGTCCCCTGTGGAGGTTACCGCGCCCGTCGCACAGCTTTTGGATATGCAGCCATCTTCGTTAAATCCCACCAGGCCGCCAGCATACGCATCGTATTCGGCCGTTCCCATTGCCGTTACCGCACCCGTTGCGTAGCATTCGGATATGGTGGCGGCCACGTTATAGCCCACCAGGCCGCCGACACCAGCGAGGCCTGTCACGGCACCGCCTTCGAGGCCAAGGTTTTGGATGACGCCTCCCCCTCCCACAACCGCAAATAAACCAACAGGAAACTGTTCGGGCCTGCAGATGGTCAGATCGTTGATGACATACCCCTTCCCGTCAAAGGTGCCGGTGAACGCCAATTCCGGATAATACTCCCCGTAGTCCTGACTCAGCGCGCCAATTGGGGCGAAGCCCGCGCCGCCATTCCACGTAGCCGTGACCGAGGCGTCAATGTCCTGCGTCAAGTAGTAGCTCGTGTCGAGGGGATAACCCGGGTCATTACCGATTCGCTGCAGTTCTTCGATACTGGAAATCGGAATACAGACCGGCGGTCGCGGTGGACACCCGACAATGGCAAGTCCGATTAACACGACCGCAAAGGCAAGAATCCGATACCGGCGGGTTGACCGACGCATGGAAACTCCCTCCCTTTGCAGGCAGCCTTTGTACCCAGTTGGGGCCCATCTTCGCGCGTGTTTTCAGGCTGGTAGGCCCTTTGCGGCGCGAGCAAATTGTTTAGTCTACTATAACACACAAAATAGAAATTTAAGCAACACGCAATACTAACGCATGTGTATGCGCGGGCTTCAGCACGTGTCGAATCGGTTCGGTTGAACTGGACCATTCTGGGGGGGGTAAACGTTGGCGCAATCCCACCGCAATGCGCAACAACCCTTCTCAACCTCATTATGGCGGGTCAAGGGCTGTTCAAAACCGAAGTTGAAATCCGGAGCACTGTGCCCGTTCTTGGTTGGCTTGCGTGGCGCGGTCGGCTGCTCTATGCTGTTCGCGGTTGGCACACAACGGGCGCGCATGGCAGCGTGAAGCGGCGGAGTCCGGGAAGTGCAGAGCATCTGGGGAGGCTGGTATGTGGCTGTGGATGGGTGGAATCGCGGCGGTCGCGGCACTTATTGCGCTGGTCCTGTACCTGTGGTTCCGCAAAGCACGGCCTCGCGCCGGTGGGGCGAAACCCGAGACGCCTTCTGCTGTACAACCGGAGCCGCTCGAAGAGGATGCGTCGACGGGGGAGTCCTCCGAGCTTGAGCGCAGCAAACTTGTCATCCACGCGCTGCTTCAAAGTCTGTCGGACGGGCTGACCACCCTGCTGGATGACACCTCGACGTATAATGACTCGCTCGAGCGCCACAAGAACGATGTGAAGAAGGCAATGACCCTGGCCGGGCTCAAAGAGCTTGAGCGGGTGTTGCTGACCGAACTCGAGCAGATGCAGATGACAACGGTCGAGTACCGGCGCGAACTGGACCAGGCCAAGCAGGAAACTCAGCAGCAACGCGAACAACTCGAGCAGCTTCAGGCAGACGCCAGCCTCGATTTTCTCACCAAGATCCCAAACCGGCGCACTTTCGACGAACGACTGAAAGAAGAAATGAGCCGTGCTCAGCGCTACGGGAGCACTTTTTCGCTCATGGTGGTTGATATTGACAATTTCAAGAACGTCAACGATCTATTCGGTCATCAGGCGGGGGACCGCATACTGCGGGCGGTCGCGCATATCCTTGATGAGCAGCGCCGGGCGAGTGACTTTCTCGCGCGATACGGCGGCGAGGAGTTTGTGGTGCTGCTGCCCGAGACGGCAACCGCGCGCGCGCAGGTTCTGGCCGAAAAGACCCGCCAAAAGGTGTCCAATGCGCGGTTCCGGTATGATGAACGGACCATTCGCGTCACGGTGAGCATTGGCGTGGGCGATTATGCCGCTTCCACGGACACATGGGATGACCTGTTCGCGCGGGTCGATCAAGCCCTGTACACAGCCAAGCGAAACGGGCGCAACCGGGTCGAGGTGGCCTCGACGGCCCAACCGGAACCGCAACCGGATGCGTAATGCCCCAGACTGGACGCGGGTGTGCGTTTCGGGTCTAAATGCGTTATGGTAGAAGCAAGCATTGTGGTGCAAAGTATTTCAAAAGGAATGAGAAGATGCGTAGACCAATCGCAATTGCCATGTTAGCCGTACTTGCCTTCGCGTGGGTTGAAGCCCTCCATGCCGGCGAAGAAGAACCGTTGCCGCGTCCGGTGGGCGAACTGACGCCCGTACCCGAAGGTGCAGGATGGGTAGACCTGTTCGACGCGGACAACGCACCGCTGTGGGAGGTAGATGCAGAGAACCGGTTCGCGTTTCAGGACGGTGTGATGCACATTTTCGGCAACAAGCCCACGAGATACATCCACTATGCGGGAGATACGTACGAAGATTTCGAAGTGCATCTCGAGTTCAAATTGACCGAGAGAGCCAACAGCGGCCTGATGTTTCGGGCGGCCCCGGAAGATCCCGTATACCAGGGCATGGAGATTCAGATTCTCGATTCCTACGGAGAACACCCCAACTACCACACCTGCGGGTCGCTCTACGACGTGGCCGCTCCGATGTTTAATATGGTGAACAAGCCGGGCGAGTGGAATTCGCTGGACGTGACGGTGAAGGGCAAGCAGGTTGTCGTGGTGATGAACGGCTGGAAAGTTCTTGACCTCGACCTCTCGAAAATGACCATGCCGATTGGCAAATTTCCGACGCCGTTGAACGACCTGCCCATGGTCGGAAGCCTGTTGCTGCAGGATCACGGCGACGAGGTGTGGTTCCGCAACATGCGGGTGAGGAAGTTGTAACGCCTTGACGCGGCGCGCCGCAAACGCGCCGGGAAAGGGTTGGTTTCGCAGACTGACAGGATACCGGAAACGCAAGTGCCCCGCGCGGGCAGGAAGGCGGCCCCATGTCAAGACCTCCAGGAGACCCTCCAGAACTCCCCGAGCAGATTCGGGAGATATTCGAACGCATGCAGTGGAAGAAGGCGCGGCCCGAGAAAATCGGGGTCATCGCGGCCGTTGTGGTGTTTGTGGTGCTGCTTGTGGGCGTGGGCCTTACCACCGCATACACCGTCGAGCCCGATGGGCAGGCCGTGGTGAAACGGTTCGGTAAGGTTATCGATATCCGGCCGCCCGGACTGCATTTCAAACTCCCCTTGGGCATCGATCGCCAGTATTTCGTGCCCACCGAGCGCGTGTTGAAGGAGGAATTCGGTTTTCGCACCGTGGCGACCCGGGACCGCACCATATACGAAAAACTCCCGATGCACCGCGAAGAATCGCTAATGCTCACGGGCGATCTGAAGGTCATCGACGTCGAGTGGGTGGTGCAGTATCGCGTCGACGACCCCGACCAGTACCTTCACCGGGTGCGAGACCGCGAAAAGACGATTCGCGATATCTCGGAGGCGGTCATGCGGCGCATTGTCGGCAATTCGCTGGGCTCGGCCGTCCTGACTGAGAAGCGGGTGCAGGTGGCGCAGATGGCCCGGGATGAGATTCAGGAGATTCTGGCGAGTTTCGACATGGGGGTACGTATTCAGACCCTGGAACTTCAAGACGTTACCCCGCCCGAGCCCGTCAAACCGGCCTTCAACGAGGTCAATGAAGCCGAGCAGGAGCGTGAACGCCTGATCAACGAAGCCGAGAAAAGACGCAACCAGGTCATACCGCGCGCGCAAGGCGAGGCGCAGCAGATGATCGAGGAGGCCGAAGCCTATCGCGCGACCCGCGTGAACCGTGCGCTCGGGGAAGCGGGCCGCTTTTCGGCCATCCTCGAGGAATACCAGGACGCGCCCGAGGTGACGCGCCGACGCTTGTACCTCGAGATGATTGACGACGTGCTTCCTTCGCTCGGCCACGTTTATGTTGTCGAGGAAGGGGCCACCCAGCCTATACCGCTGCTCAACCTGGGCGCGGGCGGCTCGGTCTTGCAGCCGATGCAGCAAGGAGGCGGACAATGAGCGAACCGAGACAATTCAAACCTTCCAGCGGCCGCCGCGGGATGGGTGCGGTGCTTGCCGGAATCGTCGCACTGCTTATCGTGGCCGCCGTGGTGCTCGTGAGCAGCACCTACACCATTGACGAGGCCGAACAGGCGATCATCGTGCAGTTCGGGCGCCCCATCGGCGACCCGGTTACCGAGCCGGGCCTCCATTTCAAGCTCCCGTTCATACAGGAGGTCCGGCGGTTCGACAAACGGCTGCTCTCGTGGGACGGCGACCCGAACCAGATACCCACGCGCGGCGAGCAGTTCATCTTTGTGGATACCACCGCGCGGTGGCGGATTGCCGAGCCGCTGACCTTCCTGCAGCGCGTGCATGACGAACGCGGGGCCATCAACCGCCTCAACGACATCCTCGATTCGGTGGTGCGGGACCATGTTTCGGCGAGCGAACTGGCAGAGATCGTGCGCTCGCATGATTGGGAAGTGACCGAGGAAGATCTCAAGCGGGCGCTTGCGGCCGAAGATGAAGAGGAAGAGCTGCTCCAGGAGGTCAAGGTGGGCCGCGAGCAACTGGTCGCGTCGATCCTGGAAACCGCCCAGCAACAGATGCATGAATATGGCATCGAGTTGCAGGATATCCGCATCAAGCGCATTGACTACGTGGAAACGGTGCAAGAACGGGTGTTCGATCGCATGATCGCCGAGCGCCAGCGCATGGCCGAAGAGTTTCGTTCCGAAGGCGCGGGTCGTGCCGCCGAAATCGAGGGGCAAACCGAGCGGATGCTCGCCGAGATCATCTCGGAAGCCCGCCGCGAGGCCGAGATCACGCGCGGGAATGCCGACGCCGAAGCTACCGGCATCTACAATGAGGCCTTCGGCGCCGATCCCGAGTTCTACGCTTTTTTCCGCACGCTCGAAAGCTATGCCGAGTCTCTGGGAGAGGGCGTCACGCTTATCATCAGTTCAGACTCGGAGTATTTCCGTTTTCTGCGCGACATCGTCTCGCGTGATGATGCTGGAAACGGTGGGCCTGTCTCGGCGCCAGCGCCCGTCATGCCCGACACCGTCGAGGAGGATTGACGCGAGCAGCACAAATGCCGTGACCGTGGGCGCGTCCTCCGACGGGGCCGCGCGGGCTACAATTCGAGTTCGTTTTTCAGGTAGGCGATGGTGCGGCGCAGTCCGTCTTCGAACTCGATGTGGGGTTCCCATCCGAGGACGCGTTTGGCTTTGCTGATATCCGGTTTGCGTTGGCGTGGTTCGTCGTCGAATGGATTAGGGGCGGTGACAATCTCGCTCGAACTTCCGGTAAGCGCGATAATCCGTTCCGCGACGTGACGGACCGAGAACTCTTCGTCCGTGCCCAAGTTTACCGGTTCGGTTTCGTTCGAGAGCAACAGGCGTACAAACCCCTCGATGAGGTCGCTGACGTAGCAAAAGCTGCGCGTTTGCGAGCCGTCGCCGTAGAGGGTCAGCGGCTCCCCGCGCAACGCCTGGCATATGAAATTGGTCACGACGCGCCCATCGTCGGGCCGCATGCGCGGGCCGTAGGTGTTGAAAATGCGCACGATGCGGGTATCGAGCCCCCACGTCCGGTGGCAGGCCATGGTGGCCGCCTCGGCGTACCGTTTTGCTTCGTCGTAGACGCTGCGGACGCCCGTGCAGCTCACGTGACCTCGATATCCCTCGCTTTGGGGGTGGTGCTCGGGAGGGGGATCGCCGTAAATCTCGGAGGTGCTGGCCAGAAAGAACCGTGCGCCGTGCGCCCGAGCCATCTCGAGCATGCAATGCGTCCCGTATGAACCCGCGCGCAGGGTCTCGAGCGGCAGCGTCGTGAAGTCGGGCGGACTCGCCGGAGACGCCAGATGCATTACGTAATCCAAAGAACCGTTGACCTCGAACGGTTGCGTGACATCATGTTCGATGAAACGAAACCGTTCATGGTCCCGGAGATGTTCGATATTCTTGAGCCGGCCGGTCAGCAGGTTGTCGGCGGCGGTCACTTCCCAGCCTTCTTCGAGCAGTCGATCGCACAAATTCGAGCCCAGAAATCCCGCGCCGCCGCTCACCAAAACGTGTGGCATTCCTTTCCTCCCCGTTTTCGCGTTATTATCTCCAGGAACGTCTCGTCATGCAACGAACACTGGCGGCCGGTGAAAGCCGCCTGCTATGAAACAAAAAAGGACGCGCGATGCATTGCCGAGTTGCCGTGATTTCTGACGTGCATTTCACCCGTGAGCGGGACGAGGAGACCGCGCCCACACGCCAGGGCTGGCGAGGTAAGGAGTTGCTCACCGATGCCGTGCACATGGTCAACGAGGAGATCAACCCCGATATCGTGCTTGTGCTCGGCGATCTTGTCGACGATGGAGAGACCGAGGCCGGGCCTCCGCTCCTGCGCGAGCTGCGGCCGGCGGTCGATCTCATCGAGGCGCCGATGCTGGTGCTCCCGGGAAACCATGACCCCGCTCCCGAGGAGTTTTACAGGGTCTTCGAGCCGCTTCCCGAGTGGATGGATGCCGACGGCGTGCGTTTCGTGCCGTTCGTGGACCCCGAAGCGCCCGAGTTTAATGCCTGGCGTCCGCCCGAGTCGCTGGCGCGTTTGGTAGAGGCGCGAGAGGAATTCGACGGCCCTATCGTGTCGGTGCAGCATGTTCCGCTCTTTCGTCCGGGCGCGTGTGATTGCCCGTACAACTACACCAACGCCGAAGAGATTCTCGAGACCATGCAAGCCTATGGGGCCGTATGCGCCATTAGCGGCCATTATCACCGGGGGATCGCGGTGGCCGACGCAGGCGGATTTGTAAGTATTTCCAATCCGGCTCTTTGCGAAGCGCCGTTCCGTTTTCTCGAGGTTACCTTCTCGAGCGGAGCCATTGCCGTGCGTGAACATGCATTGCCCGATATTTCGCGTATAAAGCAATGAAAGGCCTCACGGGGACGCAGCCACTCAACCTTGCGTCCAGCGGAATCAACCGATTCGTCATTGCTCGAGATAGACGACGTCGGTTAGCCTACTGTGATGAAGGCGAACCGCGGGCATGCGCAGAAGCGGCGTGGTGTTGCGCGAAGGGGCGGGCCTGCATACACGGATACGCACACCTATGATGGATTTTCTTGAAGCACTCAAAGACCGGGTCCTCGTTGTAGACGGGGCGATGGGCACGGCAATTCAGGCGCGCGGCCTCACGGACGCGGATTTCGGCGGACCCGAATACCGCATGCTTTCGGATTTGATCACGTTCTCGCGGCCCGAGGTGTTGTTCGACATCCACCGGCAGTATTACGCCGCGGGCGCCCATGCGGTTGAAACCAACACCTTTGGCGCGTCGCCGTTTCGGCTTGCGGAATACGATTTCAGCCGCTTGGACCTCGCGCGTTTTGCCCCCCTGCCTTTCGATGGCGATATTCGGACGTTCACCCATGAGGAGTTGGCTTATGTGCTGAATGTGCACGCCGCTCGAATCGCCTGCCAGGCGCGTGATGATTACCTCGAGGATCCGGCATGCGACGGCAGGCCGCTGTACGTCATCGGCTCGGCCGGCCCTTCCAACCGCGTGCTTTCGAGTACGGACGCAGACCTCAAGCGCGCCACCTTTGAAGAAATATCAGCCAACGCGTGTGTGCAGGTGCGGGGACTGCTCGATGGCGGGGTGGACGCGGTGCTGTTCGAGACCCAGCAGGACATCCTCGAGACGAAGGCGGCCGTCATGGGGGCGAGGCAAGCCATGGCCGAGAAGGGCAGGCGCGCGCCGATCATGTGCCAGGTGACCGTCGACGCGTTCTCGAAAATGCAGATTTTCCACACCGATATCCACGCGGCGCTGGTGACCATGGCCGGCACGGGTATCGACACCTTCGGCATTAATTGCAGCATCGGACCCGACCAAATGGCCAAAACCGTCGAAAAACTTGCGCGGTTTTCGCCGCTCCCCATTTCCGTGATTCCCAATGCGGGTCTCCCTATATCAGAAGACGGCCGCACCGTGTTCAGGTTCCCGCCGGATGAAATGGCGGGCATTTTGAGCACGTTTGTGAGCGAGTTCGGCGTAAACATCATCGGCGGATGCTGCGGCACTACCCCGGAGCACACCGCGGCCATGGCCGAGGCCGTGGCGGGGCTGCGGCCCGCAACCCGAACGCCCGACCAGACAGTTTTCGTTTCGGGTCCGCAGGAAGCAGTGGCGCTGGACAGCGCGGACGGCCTTATCATGATTGGCGAGCGCCTGAACGTGCGCGGCTCGAAAGCCGTGCGCGATGCAGTCGAGCGTGGCGGTCCGATTGACCACCATGTGCTCGATGAGGTGGTGCGCGAACAGACGGCCGAACTCGGGGTGCGCATCATCGACGTCTGCATGGATTCGAATGTGGTTGACACCACCGCCGCGCTCAAAGAAACCGTCCAGATGCACACCAAGGATTTCCAAGGGGCCATGTGCCTGGATTCGTTCGCCATTGACGCCCTTGCCGAGGCGGTCAACGTCTATCCGGGGCGGCCCATCATCAACTCGATCTCGATGGAGGAGGTCGAGGCGGGCGAGACCAAGGCTGACGCCGTGATGAAGGCTACTGCGGCGCATCATCCCATGTATATTGCGCTGGCTACCGGCCCCGAGGGCCCCGGAGCAACCGCCGCGCAGAAGGTGGCCCTTGCGAAGCAGGTGGTGGACTGCGCGGCGCGCCACGGCGTTACCCCCGCTCAGCTCTTGATCGATATGAACGTGTTTCCCATTGGGTCGGAATCGCAGGAGGGGATGAATTTCGCGCTCGAATCGCTCGAGGCCATTGCCGGAATCAAAGCGATTGATGCGCGCCTCCTGACCGTCTGCGGCGTCGGCAATCTCACCAACGGCCTGGCCGCAAAACCGTACATGCGCAAAGTGCTCACGTCGGTGTGGCTCGACGAGGGGCGCAAACGCGGTCTCGATGCGGCCATCATCAACCCCAATCATTATGTGTTCGTGCAGGACTTGGACCCCGAGGACTATGCGCTCGCGTTGCGCGCGATTCTCGAACACGACATGGACGCCTTCGAGCAGCTCGAAGCCGTTGCCGATCAAAAGAAGGGCATCGAGACCACCCGCCGCTCTTCGTATGAAGGGCTCAGCGCCGAAACCGCCGTTTGCGAGAAAATCAAAGACGGCTACAAGGAGCGTGGCGAGGGCGTGGTCGAGCTGGACGGCATCGAGTTCGCTTACAAGGACCGCATCGTC
>SLSB01000528.1 GCA_007130675.1 Candidatus Hydrogenedentota bacterium
CCATCTCCGGCAGGTTGTATTTGGACGCGGCATCGAACGCCGAGAATTCGCCTTTGAGCGTCAGTCCGCTGCCCGGGATTACGCCGAGACCGCGCCATTCCGCATCGGCGATGTCGAACACGTGCATGAGCATGTCCCATGCGCGCTTGTTGCCGCCGGGTTTGACGACGCGGGTGTATTGCACGAACGAGCCGGTCCGCTGTTCTGCGATGGACTCGAGGAGCATGGCGATCCCCTCGAGGACATCGGACGGTTCGAAACCCGTGGCCACACACGGCGCATTATACTGCCGGGCTACTTCCTGGTAAGCCTCGGGACCGATGATGACCGATACGTGTCCCGGCGTCAGGAAGCCTTCGAGACGCGACCCGCCTTCGAGCACGGCTTGCATGGCCGGAACGATGAGTTTGTGCGAGGCGTAGACCGAGAAGTTGTCGAGACCGCGCTCGCGGGCCTGGAGCACGACCGAAGCCACGCCCGGCGCGGTGGTCTCGAAGCCTACGGCGGCGAACACAACCTCGCGGTCGGGTTCGCGGGCGGCGAGATCGAGGGCATCGATGGGCGAGTAGACGATGCGGACATCCGCGCCGCGCGAGCGTTCGTCCACCAATGAAGTCTCGATGCCGGGCACGCGCAGCATGTCGCCGAACGAGCAGAGTGCAACGCCCGGTTGGCGGGCCAGCAGCAGGATACGCTCGATGTCGCGCTGGGACGTCACGCAGACCGGGCAGCCCGGTCCCGAGACCAGTTCGACGGCTTCGGGCAGGAGCGACCGCAGCCCCCCTCTGCCGATGGCATGGGTGTGGGTGCCGCAGACTTCCATGATGCGGACCTGCCGGCCGATGGCATCCGCGGCACGCTGGATGCGCTCGATGCATGCATCAGGGCGCGCCAAAACCGCCGATTCCTTCCTGCATCTCGGCGAAGAGCGCCAAGGTCTCGCGAGCATCTTTCGGGTCGAGCTTCTCGATGGCGAAGCCCGCATGCACGAGGACCCAATCACCAACGGCTGGGGCGTCGATGAGACTGAAATCGGCCTCGCGGACATTGCCCGCTAGCGTGACTTTGCCGCGGCGGTCTTCAATCTCGGTGATTTGTGCTGGTATAGCTAGACACATGATGGTTGCAGCTCCATGCGGCGGCCGCCGCTTGCCCGAGGCTTACGCCTCCGTCACCGGGCGGCGCCGCTGCGTTCAATAATGCTGTGAATCCCTTTTGTTCAAGCAGGGATACGAGGCGCTCGGTCAAGAATCTGTTGGCGAACACGCCTCCCGACAGCGCGACGGCCATCAATCCAGACCGTTCCCGGATGTGTTCGCAAACCGATAGTGTAGCACGGGCAATGGCGTTATGGAAACGCGCCGCGCAGACCGGCGCGGGCGTGTTGCGCTGCTTGTCCTCGAGAAGTGCGCGGACGATGTCCGTGCTTTTGATGACCAGTGTGCCGTCGTCGGCGGTGATCATGGTTACCTCGTAGGCGTCCCTTTCGTTTTGGGCAAGATGGGCCTGAGCTTCGAGTTCCATGGGCGCCTGGGCGTGGAAGGAGTTATAGGTGCAAATGCCCAGCAATGCGGCGGCGGCATCGAAGAGGCGGCCCATGCTCGTGGTGTGCGGGCAATTGACGCCGCGCGAGATCATCCTGGCCAGCAGCGGGAACTGCTGAGCCTGTTCGGGAAAGCATTCTTCGCACTGTCTGATGGCTTCCTCGCCCAAGGCGGTGTAGAGATAGGCGAAGGCCATACGCGGCGTCTCCTTGGCCGAGGCGTCGCCGCCGGGTTGCGGGACCGGTTCGAGGTGCGCAACGCGGTCATAGCGGGCGTAATCATGCACCACGAGGACCTCCCCGCCCCAGAGCAGGTCGTCCGCGCCCCAGCCGAGCCCATCGAACGAAACGCCAATGGCGGGTCCGAGATGATTGGCCTCGACGAGGGCCGACACCGCGTGGGCGTGATGGTGCTGGATGGGGATTCGTGCGGCGTTTTGTTCGTGGACGTACTTGGTCGAGAGATAGCCCGGGTGCGGGTCGTAGGCGACGGTATCCGGATGCACCTCGAGCACATTCTGCAGGTGTTCGATGCCCTGGAGAAATGATTCGTACGCCGCGAGGTTGGTCAGGTCGCCGATGTGGTGGCTGAGAAAGGCGTAGCCGTTGCGGGTGACGCAGACGGTGTTGTTTAGCTCAGGCCCCACCGCGAGAACCTCGTGTCCTGCGGTGTCGAACGGCAGTTTGACCGGGAATGGCGCATATCCGCGCGAACGGCGCAGGAAACGGAGTTGTCCGGCGATTACCCGCACGATCGAGTCGTCGGTGCGGATATGGATGCGCCTGTTGTGGAGCAGGAAGCAATCGGCCAGAGCGGCGAGGCGTTCAAGCGCATCCTCGTTGGTATGCGCGATGGGCTCATCCGACAGGTTGCCGCTGGTCATAACCAGTGCGCGGAAGGGTCCTTCCATGAGCAGGTGATGCAGTGGCGTATAAGGCAGCATGACGCCAAAAGACGGGTTTCGCGGAGCGACGCCATCGGCAAGGCCGTGCCTTGGGCGTTTGTCGAGGAGCACGATGGGCCGTTCGGCGGATTCGAGGATGTGGCGTTCGGCATCGCACGTGAACTGGCACATGGTCTCGGCTGCTGCGATGTCGCGGACCATGAGCGCGA
>SLSB01000574.1 GCA_007130675.1 Candidatus Hydrogenedentota bacterium
AGCCTGTCTGGCAGGAGTTTGAAATCGAGGGAACGCGCGTGGGCGCGCCTGCGTTTATTGTTAATGTGACGCAATCGCCCAACTATCCGCACGAACAGTCGCTCCGTGAGTTTCTGTCCATCTGGAACCAGGCGTGGTTTTCCTCCTTGCGCAGCGCATCGGGCCTCATGCGCTATGCCCAGCGCACCAACGACAGCGCACTGCGCGGCACGGCACGCATGACCAAGGAATTCGCGCTCAAAGCGCCCATGAAAAACGGCCTGTTCCCGGCGGTCTACCGCACCGAAATGGAGCACGTCGAGACGAATGGCAACAAAGCTGCCCGCTCGCGCGGATGGGATACCGGTTACTGGACCAACTCGAACCGTGTGCCCTGGGACCACGGGATTACGGACAAGTGGTATCACATCCTCGATGCAAGCTGGACGGCCCTGCTGATGCTCCGGTGGCATGACGACATCGAACCCGACAATCGTCTCGTGGCCTATGCCCGCGAGTATGCCGATGCACTGGTTTCGCTGCAGGACGAGCGCGGCTTCTTCCCGGCATGGCTCGAACCGGACACCCTCGAGCCCGCCGAAGTGCTCAACGACTCGCCCGAGACCGCGATGAGCGCGACATTCTTGCTGAAACTCGCCGAGGTTACCGGCGACGACAAATACCGCACACCCGCGCTCGAGGCGCTTGACGCCGTCCTCGAACATGCCGCGCCCATCGGCCGCTGGGAAGATTTCGAGACCTATTGGTCGTGTTCCTCATGGGGACGCGACGAATTCCTCGGCAAACGCATTCCCCGCAATGCGATGTTCAAGCAGAACAGCCTGTCCATGTTCTGGACCGCCGAGGCGTGTCTCGAGGCCTACCGCGCGACCGGCGATACACGCTATCTTGCCTGGGGCCGCCGCACGCTCGACGAACTGTCGATGTGCCAGCAGGTGTGGCAGCCGCCGTTCATCTATGTGCCCGCGCTCGGCGGGTTCGGCGTGATGAACTACGATGGCGAGTGGAACGATTCGCGCCAGACCCTTTTCGCGCCATTGTTCATGGAATACTACAAAGAAAGCGGCGACGCGGAACTGTTCGAGCGCGGCGTCGTGGCACTCAAAGCCGGGTTCGTCATGATGTACTGCCCCGAGAATCCCGAGGTCAAGGCGTTGTGGGAACGGGTCTGGCCATTCTTCGGTCCCGAAGATTACGGGTTCACGATGGAAAACTACGGCCACGGCGGCACGACCAGCCCCGAGGGTCATGGCATGGGCAGCTTCACCATCTATGACTGGGGCAATGGGGCGGCCTCGGAAGCCCGCAACCGCATCCGCGACCACTTCGGCGACGTCTACATCGACCGCCCCCGTCTCCACGGGTTCGGCATCGACAGCATCCACGTGAGACCGTACGAGGGCGGCTGGCTACTCACGGATCTTGCGGGCATTCCCCGCGACGTGCGCATCGTCTACGAAGATGGGTCGTCGAGAACCATCCGTCTCGATGGCCGCCACGAGCTGTAATCCCCGCTACTCGGCTGTTGCGTCCGGCCCGTAGTGGCGGGCGATAGCATCCATGATCTCGGACTCACGGGCGATCAGCGGGCGCACTTGATGCCCGGTCGCGTGCTCGATGTCTTCGATGGCGATGAGATCGAGCGGATTGGCCATTGCGAGCGCGATGCTGCCCCCGGCGGCCCGCACAGGAATGCAGGCGTGCTTGGCCGCGAGCCGTCCGCTGATCAAAGCTGCGGCCTCGGGGTCGCACGCCTTTTCTTTGAGCCGCAGATACGGAACGCGGAGCTGCCGGGCCAGCACCTGCGGCACGACTTCTTCGCTGGTGAACCCTTGCTCGACCAGAATCGAGCCGAGTTTGCGCTGCGGGGCGTGCCGCTGCACCTCGAGCGCCGATTCCAGCTGCGCGGAGGAAATGAGACCGGCATCCACCAGGATTTCCCCCATCCGCCGGGGGGCGCCATTCTCGTCGAATGGCCGAATGGGCACTTTGCGCTTTCGCTCTCCAGTGGGCGGCGGCGGTGCATCCGAGTACGCCTGCTGGTCCGGTTCCCTGACAGCCGTGTCAGGCGCCCGCACTTGGGCGATTTCCTGCTTGAGTTCGGCCACGTCGCGGTCGAGGGCGTCCATGCGCACCAAGGCATCGCGGAGGGCCCCGGTGCAGTCCTCGATAACACGCTGTAACCCGAGGAATTGCTCGCGAAGAACCGATTCCAGTTCCGCGGTCCCGGTTTCGGAGGTGGTTGCGATGTGGCCTCGCGTCTGGGCAAGCCGCGCGCCAATGCGCTGCTGCGCTTCGTCCACCTCATCGGTCCAGGCTTGGATGGCCGATTCGAGACGCTCGAGGATGTCGTCTGTTGGGTCTTCCATAAGCACCTGCGCCGGGTTTCGCGACAGCGGAGCGCTCGCCTCGTGGTTGCCTGCTCTCGAAGCAAGGCTCGGCCCGCTGACCGCTCATCAATTGTAGAACCACCCGGCTACGGCGTCAACCGTGCAGTATTCCACAGCGCCGAAGGCGCGGACGGTATCGCGGCCAAGCGGCCCACTTCAGAGTGCCATTCCGCGGGAACGTCCAGATGCTATTCCTCATTTTCGGGCACGTCGTAGGGCAATGGTCTGCCGCCGCTGGCCTTCTCGAGCACATCGGCGATAC
>SLSB01000081.1 GCA_007130675.1 Candidatus Hydrogenedentota bacterium
CGGTGATATCCTGCTCGGTGAACTCCTGCCGCCGTTCGGCGGGCACCTCGCGCCATCCGTAGGCGCGGGCATCCGCCAGCGAGCCGTCTTCGTTGAGCATATACCCGCCCAGGGGCCACTCACCGTCATAGGGTTCCCACGTATAGCCTTGGTCGCGTGATATGTAGCGCGCCGAACCGCCGGTGCCGTCAATATGCGACCGCCGGGTGCGTGTGCCGAACGACGTGAAGAATGTGGTGTCGTCGAGGCGCATGAGGCCTGGAAAACAACCATAGACCCCCGGTTCCTTGTAGACGATAACGTCTTCGGCGTGCTCGTATCGCGGCGGCACGGGAGGCGGCTCGCCAAACGCCACGAACCGGACATCCGCGTAAACGGCCTCCGAGATCGCCGCGCTGCTGCACGAGCCGAACATGACGCGGTTGCGGCCCCCATACGCGGGCACTGTCAACCTGCCTGTTCCATCAATGACGAGTTCCCCATCCACCCAGACAAGGAAATCGCTGCCGCGTATCGCCAGCCGGTATGTGTGAAATCGGTCTGTCGTATCCATCTCGTGCCGGATCTCTTCGTCGTCCCCGATATGCACCGAGATGTAGCCCGGGTAGAGCGTCACGGACGTCTCGTGGGCGCCGTCCGATGCATGAAGGAACGCGCCCGCCCGGCTGGTGTTATCCACGAGTTTGATGTGTCCTTCGACGACGGCCCCGTCCTCGGGACGCGCACGCCAGGACATGGAATAGAAATGGAGGTTTCCGGGCTCGGTCCCGCGGTCGATGATGCGGAGGCCCTCCTCCTCGAGAATGTATTCGGTGTTGGGGCCCATGCTTTCGCGCCAGCTCGGGATGGATGCCATCGGCGTATCCGTGGCGTCGTAGATGCCGTCCCACTCGAGATCGCCTCCCGGCGGCCATGCGGCGTCGCCCGCAAAAGCCGGGCAGGCCAAAACGATGAACACAGCCGACAGAACCGCGCACATCCTTGAATGTCCCACGACAAACTCCTTCATATGCCGCAATGGCGCTCGGAATCACAGTAACGCGTGGCACGCACCACACGCTATCGAGGACGTGTTCGGCTTTTGCGTCGATCTGTATTGGCCATGTGGCCCTCGCGGGTCACGCCTGTGGCGCCAGAACGTACGGCGCGCGGTACTCGCGCCGGAGCAGGGCCTGGGCCGTATCCGTGGCATTCGGGCCGGCAAACTGTTCGGAAGCTGAGTCGAAGCCAAGCAGGGGACTCAGCCGCAGATTCGGGTCGGCCTCTGGGTCCACTCCGTTGGCTTCGAGACGCTGGTGGAAATGCGCGAGCGCCCGCGCCCAAGACGGATGCGATCGAGCGACCTCCTCCGCCTTTTGCCGTTCGTACGGACCGCCCGCGCGGAGCGCCGCATTGCCGAGATGCCCAAGGCTGTTCGAGAAGTGGATCGTGTCCACTGGCGCATTCAATATCTCGCGGCGGCCTTCGCGCAGGGCCGTGATGAAGTTCCCGAAGTGGTCGCCCCCTCCACTGAACCGTGCGACCTCGTTGCGATCATTATCGAAGGCAGCCCCGCCGCCGCGGCCACCGCTATAGAATCCACCCTCGAACTCGACCACAAATCCGTTCCGTGTGCCCAAGAGCGCGCCTGGCTCCTCCTGGTCGGATGAGACGGGGATGTGAAACACCTCGTAACTCATGGGGACCAAGCTCGTTTCGTAGAGACAGACAAAGGCATTGGGCGTTTCTCCCGCATCATTGAAAAGCACGCGCCCTCCCGCGGCCATGCATGCGCTGGGATGCTCGCCCGGGTCGCGCAGCACTACGTTGCACACATCATCGAGGGTATGTGCGCCCCAGTTGATGACATCGCCGCCGCCGGTGTTCCACACCCAGTGCCAGTCGTACTGAAAACGGTCACGGTAGATGGGCAGGTCCTGCGCACCCCCCAGCCACAGGTCATAGTCAACATGCGGCGGGGGGGCCATGGGTTCCGCGCGCAGGCCGATGGGTCCGCGGTTATTCAACTGGAACGTTACTGCCCGGACCGACCGCATTTGGCCCAGTTCGCCCGAATGCAGAAACGCACGAAGCTCGTCCTGAAACTGTTGCGAGCGGTGCTGGGTGCCCACCTGCACAATCCGGTCGTGCCGGCGTGCGGCCTCGACCACCTGACGGCTTTCCCAGACGTTGTGCGAGTATGGTTTTTCGACAAAGACATGCTTACCCGCCTCGATCGCCCAGACCGCCGCGACCGCGTTCCAATGGACGCATGCCGCGATGACCACGGCGTCGATGTCCGGCTGTTCGAGCAACTCGCGCAGATCGGTGAACGCTTGCGCGTCGGGGTGTTTCTCTTTGACGGCCTCGAGGTGCTCGCGGTCCGGTTCGGCCAGGGCCACCACGCGCACTCCGTCCATCTTGGAAAAGGAATCGGCCAGACTCGACCCCCGGCTGCCCAAACCAATAAACCCGAGCCGAATGTCGCTGTTTGCCCCGAGTACCTTACCCGTGGGCAGTGCGGCAGCCGCACCCGCAGCCACGGCACTCCCGAGAAAAGCGCGGCGCGAGATGTTTCTCATGTTTCAACTCCTATGTGTTCCATTGCTGAAGACAGCCCTGCTTCTCGCGTCAAGTATGGAGAAGCCTCCCCCGGTATTGCAAG
>SLSB01000550.1 GCA_007130675.1 Candidatus Hydrogenedentota bacterium
CACATGAACGGGTTCGCAAATTGTCCCTGTGCACTCAGGAAGCTTTGTTGATCTCCTCGCGCACCACCTTGCGCAGGAGTTCCTCGAGCGCGCCCTCTTGGTGTTCGGTGTGTTCGCGAAGGGCATTGTTGAGCATCGTTTGATAATTCCCGCCGCCTTCGTTTTCGGCTTTCGTCTTGAACCACTCGACAATATCACGGTCCAAACGGATTGTGATCCGAACCTTGTTGCCGCCCGGCGGCGTCACGGCGCCACGGCGTCCTTTGCTGAAGTCATATTTCGCTTTCATATTGACTCACCTCAAACCGTACGGCTTTTCGTGCGGAGATGATGCGGATGTTGTCTCCACCCCGAACGTGTCGGCGAACGCGATCCCGTGTTTGTTTTCGTTGTTCCGAGCCTTATGTCTATCCCATTCAAACATCTCTATTGTACATACCAACGTATGTATATGTCAAGTTTTGTCTTCCCCCGCGGCAGTCTATTGGCGTGTATTCGCGTACATTCGCGGTTGCATCATTTCATGCAATGCGGATTCATCACCCTACTCTTCTTTCGGAAACTCGAATGTTCGTGCGACGAAGATATGGTCGCTGCGCAAGGGCCGGCGGTGATCGAGGGTAGAGTTGGGTTCACAGATGATGTGCGCAGGGCGTGGTTCGAGACCCTCGACCGGCGGCAGCCCGTAGCTCTGCTCGATAATTCGGAGGCTGAACGGCGCATCCTGCGGCACCCGCAACACCACCTCCGCGCCCTCGGGCGGCATCGAGTTGATGGTACGGCCCCAGCCGTCTTCGGCGCCCTCGATGTCGATGCCCAGAATACTGCCTGAAAGGACAACGTCTTCCGTATAGAGATACACCATGGGCGCGCCATCGGGTGACCGTATGAAAAGCGTCAGTGTGCGCGAAGCGGCCCCTTCCTCGTGCCGGACAAGCTCAACCTCGGGCCCTTCCATGCCGGCCATGGGCGCGGGGGCTTTCATGTAGCGTGTGTCGTCGCGCGGAATGAACTCTTCTATGGTTTCCCGCGATGGCGACGGTGGAAAAAACTGGGCGGTCCATTCCGTAGGTTCAGGGTCGCTGCTTATCCAATACGCTTGCCGCGTGTCGAGGTCCAATCCATACGAAAGGCAGTTCCAGTCGGGCCGGGCCGGACTGGGTCCATTAACGGCAAGGGCCGTGAGGTATAGCACCAGGGCCGCCGTGCTCAGCGTGGCGAATGCCCGTCCGCGCCACGTCTGGATGAGATAGTCACAGACAGGAAGGACAAGTGCCAGGAAAAACGCCAGAATCAGGATCAGCAGCGGTGAAAACAACAGGGTCAGAGTCGATAAGAACCCAAGCAGCGTGGGCACGACAAAGACAAACCCCGGTAATCCAAAAAGCAGGGCAACCATGGCCGCTCGAGGCAATCCTTGTCTTCCTTCCGGCGCGGCAAAAAAGATCGCCACGCACCCAAGCGCCGCGAAGAGAAGCGTCCATTGCGGAAAATAGGCCCCGCCGGGATACTGCACGTGGAGAACAAGGCAGAGCACGGCCCACCAGAGAAGCCCGCCCACGAAGCGATCTTCCCAGCGCACGAAGCGGAATGCGCGGCACACGACAGCGAGAAACACTGCAACCGCCGCAAGCGCCATGGCAGCGCCGTAGAGATTCTGGTCGTACAGAATCCGCGGGTAGCCATCGCGCAACACCCAGGCGATGCCGAGCAACAGCGCCGACACCAGCGATACCGCCAGCGCACCCAGCAGAAATGCCAACGCACCCAGCGCGAACCCTTTCGCGGACAGGCGCCCCTTGATAAAACCCAAGGCGACCGCCGTTATCCATGCGCCAATGGCAAGCAGGGTCAATGCGGGGTTCCATGAAAGCGGGTAGTGGACGAGCGTCAGGCCCAGCAGGTCGAAGTAGGCAGCGTCGGGCGCGCGGGTTTCGGTCAGGGGGATGTTTCCGAAATGGCGCGCGAGTCCCAGTGCATACTCGCCGTGATGCTGCAGGCTATTCAGACTCAGGTTCTCGGGCGAGTCGTTGACTGTGTGGTAATAGGCGAAATTGTCGACAAAAGCGATATTGAATCCCGCGATATGTTCTTTAAGCGGCGTAAAATCCGTCGAGAAGGGCATCGATGCGTAGACATCGTACCCCAGCGAGGTGGCTCGCACGGGGACGCCCGCCTGGGCAAGCTGGGCGATCAGCCAACCGTTTTCGGCACTGGTCTCGAACATGGAAGACGGCCCTCGAGTGCCCCGGGCTTCCATATTGAGCATGACACCGACCTCGTCCGCCCAAGGGTGCTCGCGAAACGCCCTGGCACCGCGCAAACCGCCTTCCTCGGCATCCGTAAAGACGAGAATCACATCGTTTTTGAGCGGCGGGCTGGCCTTGAGGGCGCGCGCCACCTCGATCATGGTTGCCACGCCCGACATATCGTCTGCCGCACCGGGACCATACGGCACCGAGTCATAATGGGCCATCAAGGCGAAGGCCTTGTCGCCGCCGGTTCCCGGAATGCGCGCCAAAACGTTTTCAACGATGCCTACGCCCCCATAGTTCCTGCTGCGGCCCCAATCGTGCACGGGGCGGTGCATGTTCGCATCAACGCCCATTTCAGCAAGGGTCTCGAGCAAATAATCACGCACCGC
>SLSB01000096.1 GCA_007130675.1 Candidatus Hydrogenedentota bacterium
CGTTGCTCGATAGCGCCCCCGACGAGTTCGTCAACCAACCGGCGATTCTGGCCGACCTCGTCGGGCCGGGCGAAATGGCGGTGCTGGTGGTGCCTATCGACAAGGAAGCGCCCAAAGGCCGCCTGATCATGCCCCAAGTGCAATCCATACGCGATCTGCTGGACAGCGACGCCTTCTGCATGGTCGTAAAGGAACGCGAGTTGCGCGAGGCACTCGACCGTCTCAACAAGGCGCCCAAACTGGTCGTGACCGATTCGCAAGCGTTTCTTAAAGTGGCCGCGGACACCCCGCCCGAAATCCCGATGACGAGTTTCTCTATTCTGTATGCGCGATTTCGTGGAGATTTGGTGGTGCAGACCCTCGGGGCAATGGCCATCGATACGCTGCGCCCCGGTGACCGTGTGCTCGTGGCCGAGCATTGCAGCCACCATCCGATCGAGGAGGACATCGGGCGTGTGAAGATTCCGCACTGGCTGACGCAGTATGTCGGCGGCGCGTTGGATTTCGAGTGGGTGCAGGGCCATGACTTCCCCGAAGACGTGACGCCCTACACATTGGTGATTCACTGCGGCGCATGCACCGCCAACCGCCGCGAGATGCTCAGCCGCATTCTCAAGTGCCGCCAGGCGGGCGTGCCGGTCACCAACTACGGTCTGACTATCGCGTACAGCCTGGGCATCTTCGAGCGCGCACTCGAACCGTTCCCCGCCGCACTCGAGGCCTACCATTCAGCGAAAATCCCCGGGAGCCGCGCCGATGAGGCAGCCGCCTACCCGGGCGACTCACCATAGCCCGGAGAAGCGGACACGTATGGCGACTCTTTCATTCGACGCCGGCACGGCCCCCTTGGGCGAAGCGGAGCTCCTCGAGTGGCTACGCGAAGACGACCCGAAGCGCCTCGAGGTTCTCTGGTCTCGCGCCGATGCTGTGCGTCAAGCCCATGTCGGCAACGAGGTGCATCTGCGAGGTCTCATCGAGATCTCGAACTATTGCATCCGTGAGTGCGGGTATTGCGGTCTTCGCTCGGAGCACCGCGGACTCGAACGTTACCGGATGACCGAGGACGAAATCATGGCGTGCGTGGCCGATGCCCTGCGGTTCGGCTACGGCACCGTCGTGATGCAGTCCGGCGAAGACTATGGCATTCACACCGATTGGCTTGCTGGCATCGTACGGCGCATCAAAACCGAAACCCCGCTTGCCGTGACGCTCAGCATGGGCGAACGCCCCCTCGAGGATCTCGAGGCATGGCGGAATGCCGGGGCAGACCGCTACCTACTGCGATTTGAAACATCGGACCTCGAGCTGTACCGCGCCATTCACCCCGACGCGCGGGGGCAGGTTTCCGACCGCTTCGCCATGCTCGAGCAACTGCGCGCGATGGGATTTGAAGTCGGCAGCGGCGTAATGGTGGGCATTCCCGGACAGAGCTACGCCAGCCTGGCGCATGACATCCACACGTTTCGCACACTCGATCTGGACATGATCGGCGTGGGACCGTATATTGGACACCCGGACACGCCGCTCGGCCGAGGCCAATGGAGTTCGCCTCGCACCGATGGCGAACAGGTGCCGAATACGGAGCTTATGACATACAAGACGGTGGCATTGACCCGTGTCGCCTGTCCCGAGGCGAACATTCCCAGCACGACGGCCTTGGCCACCTTGAACCGGGCCCAAGGCCGTGAATTGGGCTTGGCGCGCGGAGCAAACGTGGTCATGCCCAACCTGACGCCCGTGCACTACCGAAGCCGCTACGAAATCTACCCGGCCAAGGTGTGCATTGACGAGACGTCGCAGGCGTGCCACCAGTGCATGCAGGGGCGCATCAGGGCGATTGGCCGGGAACCGGGCCGCGGGCAGGGAGGCCGTCTGCGCGGTCGCGCCCACCGCTGACGAAGCAGCCTCGAGCGCAGGAGTACAAAAGCAGTATGGGGAGGTCGAAAGCGAAACGTGAACTCGGGCACGCACATCTCGAGCGGTTGGTGCACTACTATCATTTTCTTGGCGAGCGGGTAGCCCTTGATGAGAAGGCTACCGTCTCGAGCCGTCAACTCGCCAGTCTCTTGGCCATGGACGATACCCAGGTGCGCAAAGACCTCGCGATGATCGGCGTGCGGGGCGTGCCTCATGTGGGATACAGCGCCGCCGAAATCATGCAGGCCATCCGCGAGATTCTCGGGTTTGGACAAGTTCATAAGGCCGTGCTTGTGGGCGCGGGCCGACTGGGCGGAGCGCTTGCCGCTTATCATGGGTTCATGAAATATGGGTTGCGCATCGTGGGCGTGTTCGACGACGACCCCGGCAAGATCGGCACGGCCATCGAGGGGCATCTCATCTATGACACCGCCGACCTCGAGAAGGTTATCGAGCGCAGTCAGGTCCGCTTAGCGATTCTCACCGTACCCGCCGAGGCATGCCAGGCGCTGGCCGACCGGCTTGTACGTGCGGGTATCTCGGGCATTTGGAATTTCGGGCCGACCACCCTGACCGTTCCCGAACGTGTTGTCGTTCGCCATGAACATATTGTGGTGGGCCTCGCCGAATTGGCTTACCATCTTCAACGCAGCCTGCCAGGCGAACCCCACCACGAACCAGACCCCGAATAACCCTGACGCACCGAACACATACGAATTTTCC
>SLSB01000330.1 GCA_007130675.1 Candidatus Hydrogenedentota bacterium
GGGTTCTCCGGGAGGGAGACCTTTGGCAGGCTGATGGGACTTGCATTCGCGCCTTATGTTTCTATAATGGAGGCACTACCGCAAACAACGGCCACGCAACTGTGGAGGAGGGAGAAACATGGCCAAGAAGAAGGTGAATGTCGCACTTGTGGGTGCACAGTTCATGGGGAAGGCGCACAGCAACGCATGGCGCAAGGTCGGGATGTTTTTCGACACGCCGGTCGAGCCTGTGATGAAAGTGCTGTGCGGCAAGTTCAAAGAGGAGATCGAAGTCGCCGAAAAGTGGGGGTGGGAAGAAAGCTCGCTGGACTGGAAAGAGGTTGTCAACCGCCCGGACATCGACATTGTCGATATCTGCACCCCGAATTTTCTGCATCCCGCCATTGCCATCGAGGCGGCAAAAGCGGGTAAGCACATTGTCTGCGAGAAGCCTTTGGCCAACACGCTGAAAGAGGCCCAGGACATGCTGAAGGCGGTCGACAAGGCCGGTGTGAAGCATATGTGCGGCTTTTCGTACCGGTTCGCGCCCGCCGTGCAAACCATCAAGAATATGATGGCAAAGAAGCAGCTCGGCGACATCTTCCATTTCCGGGCTGCGTATCAGCAGGACTGGATCGCTGACCCCGACTTTCCGATGGTGTGGCGCCTGAAGAAAAAACACACGGGCAGCGGGGCGCTGGGCGATATCGGTGCGCACATTACCGACCTGTGCCATTTTCTCGTGGGCGAGGTCGCCGAAGTGGCCAGCACCATGGAGACGTTCATCAAGAAACGCGTCGTGGCCGATAGCGATGTCGGAGCATGGGGCGCCAAGGGCAAGAAGAAGCAGAAGAAGTACGACACCGTGGATGTCGACGATGCCGTGGCGTATGTCGCGCGTCTTAAGGATGTGAACACCCTGGCGACCTTCGAGGCGACGCGCTTCGCCCCCGGGCGGCGCAACTACAACGCGATCGAGATCTACGGCAGCAAAGGGTCGGTGTTGTGGAATAAGGAAGACATGAACGTTTTCCACTATTACAATTGCAGTGACCCCGATACGGTGCAGGGTTTCCGGAAGGTGCTCGCCACGGATGGGGCACATCCCTACACCGACGCCTGGTGGCCGCCGGGACACCTCATCGGCTACGAACATTTGTTTGTCCACGAGATTTACGAATTTCTGCGTGGGCTGAACCGCAAGAAGAACGATTTTCCGACGTTCGAGGACGCGGTCAAGTGTCAGAAAGTGCTTGATGCGGTCGAGAAAGCCGCGAAATCCCGCCGTTGGGAACAGGTCAAATAGTCGGCCGGAATACCGGGGTAATTGCCCTAGCACCTTTTCGGTGCCGGGGGAGGGAAACGCTTCTTGCCGGGCTGGCCGACTGCGTGGCTGGCCCGGCTTGGATTTCGCGGCTGGTTTCAATACACTTTTCACACGGCGTGAAATTTGGGGCACAACAAAAGTAGACTAGAATGATGGGAAGAGTAGTGCGGACACGGTACAGTCTCGGGCGGTCCGGGCAAACGGCGCACAAGGGCCGCGTGTCTCAAACGGTTCAAACAGAGGAGGGAGAGCGACCATGAAACTAGGTTTTCTCACAGTGATGTTCGGCGATATGCCGCTCAAGGAAGTCTTCGACGCCACACGGCCCCTGGGGCTCGAGGCAGTCGAGATCGGCACCGGCAACTACCCGGGCGATGCGCACGCCCCCTTGCAGGAGTTGCTGAAATCCAAACCCAAACGCGACGAACTGCTGGCCTTGATCAAAGGCGAAGGGCTGATCCTCAGCGCATTGAGCTGCCACGGCAACTGCCTGCATCCCGACGACGCGTTTGCCAAGAAGAGCCAGCAGGTCCAGACCGACACCATCAAACTCGCCGAAATGCTGGGCGTCGGAGTCGTTATCGACTTCTCCGGCTGCCCGGGTTCGGATGAAGGCGCGAAGCTCCCGAGTTGGGTGACCTGCGCATGGCCACCGGATTATATCGAGGCCCTCGAATGGCAGTGGGACAAGAAGGTCATCCCGTACTGGAGCAAGCAGGCGAAGTTCGCGAAAGACCACGGCGTGAAGATCGGATTCGAGATGCATCCCGGGTTCGTGGTCTACAACACCGAAACCCTGCTCAAGATCCGCAAGGCCTGCGGGAACAATCTCGGCGCCAACTTCGACCCGAGCCACCTGTTCTGGCAGGGCATGGACCCGATCGAGTGCGTGCGTGTGCTTGGCAAGGCCATTTTCCACGTCCACGCCAAAGACTCGATGGTGTACCCGCAAAATGCACGGGTCAACGGCGTGCTCGACGCCAAGCACTATGGCGACGAGATGAACCGTTCATGGCTGTTCCGCACCTGCGGGTTCGGACACAGCATTGAATGGTGGAAAGATTTCGTCTCGACGTTGCGCTTGGTCGGGTACGACTACGTGTTGAGCATCGAGCACGAGGACTCGCTCATGTCCAACAGCGAAGGTTTGCGCAAGGCCGTCGAATGCCTCAAGCAGGCCATCATCACGGAAAAAGTCACCGCGATGACCTGGGCCTGAGCCCGTTTCCAAAAACTCACCGCGCGGGAGCTCCAACTCGGGGCTCCCGCTGTCATTTGACCACGCATGCCGTGGCGCGGACAAGGTCGAAGTGATATCATGCGCGGCACAA
>SLSB01000103.1 GCA_007130675.1 Candidatus Hydrogenedentota bacterium
CAAGAACTGGAGCCCACGAGCAGATTCGAACTGCTGACCCCCTCCTTACCATGGAGGTGCTCTACCAACTGAGCTACGCGGGCTCGTTGCGCCTGAGGTCAAAATGGAGCGGGAAACGGGATTCGAACCCGCGACCCTCAGCTTGGAAGGCTGACGCTCTAGCCAACTGAGCTATTCCCGCCCGTCTATTTCGAAGGTCCTGTCTGCGTCTTGACGCGCCAGGCCTTGTGTCCGTGGTGGTGGGCGTTGGATTCGAACCAACGTAGGCGCAAGCCAACGGGTTTACAGCCCGTCCCCTTTAGCCACTCGGGCAGCCCACCAATCGCAGAAAAGCACCGGGCCACCGCCCGGAACCCTTCCAAATGGAGCTGGCGAAGGGAGTCGAACCCCCGACCTACGGATTACAAATCCGTTGCTCTACCAACTGAGCTACGCCAGCACCAAAAACAAACGCCGCCGAAAGGCGGCATCCGATACTATATCAAAGGGGCGAAAAGCCTGTCAAGTTGCCCAAACGCTCGCCATGGCCCGAACCTTTTCCGCACTCGAGCCGGAACCAACAGTTCGCGCGGCCACTCGGCGAAATTGTGCAGGGACCAGAAAGGCCTGCCCCGGTTCATTCACTTGTTAATGCCCCCTCCTGTTGCCTACGATGCACGCACAACAGCTTGGGGACTGGAAGTCGGAGCAGCCGTGAAGACACTTATTCCAACCGCCGATTACCCTCCCATCGAGGGGGGGATCAGCACCGTAACGGTTCATCTTGCGCGCCAGCTGGCGGCGCTCGGGCACGAGGTCACCGTCATTGCGCCTTATTTTCCGGACATGGAAGCGTTTGACGCCTCGGAACCGGTCAATGTGGTTCGTTACCGGGGGTACCACTGGGGGTGGCTTCGGTTCCTTCCGATGCTTGCCACCTCCTGGCGATTTGCCGTCGGGTGCGAGGCCATTCTGGCGATGAATGTGGCTTATGGCGGCGTCATCGGCATGCTGGCGCGCGCCCGGCGTGGCACCCCCTATCTGGCTTTCGCCTACGCTTACGAATTCATGAAGTTTCGAAAGACGCCTTTGTTGGGAGGATTGCTGCGGCGCGTGTACAACCGCGCCAAAGCCGTGATTGCCATCAGTGAATTCACCCGTGGGAACCTGCTGGATTTCGGTGTCGAGGATTGCCGTATCGAGGTGGTCCTGCCTGGGGCCGCCGCCCATGTGCGCGTCAGTCAGGCCGAAATCCGTGCGGTGCGCCACAAGTTTGTGCTGGACGATAACCCGGTCATTCTGTCGGTAGGCCGTCTGATACCGCGGAAGAACCACATTGCGCTGGTGCGGGCGCTGCCGGGTATCCTCGAGCGCATTCCCAGCGCCGTGTTGCTGATCGCCGGGCAAGGACCATGCATGTGGGAGATTTGCCAGGAGGCCCACCGCCTCGGCGTGCGCGAACAACTCGTGATGCCGGGCAAAGTCGAGGATGCAGATCTGGCGGCCCTCTATGCGGCGTGCGACGTGTTTGCGTTACCGGCCGGGGCCAGCACGCGCGGGCAGGTCGAGGGATTTGGGCTGGTGTTCAGCGAAGCCCACGCGCACGCCAAGCCCGTGGTCGCGGGCAATTCGGGCGGCGTCCCCGAGGCAGTGCTCGATGGCGAGACGGGTATTCTGGTCGACCCCGGCGACCCCGAGGCCATCGCCGAGGCAGTAGTGCGTATTCTCGAAGACCCTGCTTTGGCCCAGCGGTTGGGGCATAATGGGAGGAAACGAATCGAGGCGGAACTGAACTGGGCGGCGTTTGCGCGGCGGGTGGCGCATATTCTGGAGGACCAGCCATGAAGCGGTATCGCGTGGGACACGTGATCACGCGCTTATGCCAGGGCGGCGCTCAGGAGAACACGTTTCACACGGTGCGGCTTTCAAGCCGTGACCGGTTCGAGACCGAACTGATCAGCGGCCCCACCGAGGGCAGCGAGGGGTCGCTCGAATCCGCGATCGAAAAGGCCGGCATCGAGATCCTGCGTGTCCCGCATCTTGTCCGCCGGGTCGCGCCCTCGAACGACTGGCGGGCCCTGAACGAGTTGACCCGGCTCTTCCGGGAACGCACGTACCACATCGTCCACACGCACACGTCGAAAGCGGGGTTGCTGGGGCGCATCGCGGCGCGGCGCGCGGGCGTGCCGGCGGTGGTCCACACGCCCCACGGGCATGTGTTCGACGGCTATTTCGCAAAGCCCGTAACGCGGCTGTTTATCGCGTGCGAGCGTTATGCGGCCAGGCGCACGGACAGCCTCATCGCATTGACACAACGGGATCTCGAGGAGCATCTCGCGCAGCGCATCGGCTTTCCCGAGCAGTGGACGGCAGTCTTCAGCGGGATCGACTTCGGCCCGTTCGAGGAAGCACGGCAGCGGCGTGAAACAACCCGCGCCGCATTCGGCATCCGCACCGACGAAATCCTGATCGGCGGAGTGGGCCGCCTTGAACACGTCAAGGGTTTCACGTATTTTGTCGAGGCGGCGAAGCTCGTCGCCGAAGCACTGCCCGAGGTTCGCTTCGTCCATGCGGGAGATGGCTCACTGGCCCCGGCGCTGCGTGAGCAGGCCCGGCCCTTGGGGCCGCGTTTTGCGTTTCTGGGATTGCGCAAC
>SLSB01000288.1 GCA_007130675.1 Candidatus Hydrogenedentota bacterium
GCATTTCCGCAAGAAACTGGGGCTTGACGTCGCGGAAAAAGTTGAGCTCGACCCGAGTATCTTTAAACCTGCCGAACAATGGGCGCAAATGCTCGCTCACCCCGATGCTTCCGTCACGCGGCTGCTGAGCGCCATCTATGGACAAGATTCCGGGCTGTGCGAGGAGAAACGGGCCCGTCTGCTGCACGCGGTCGAACTGTTTATTGACCGGTACGGCTCAGATGGCGAGGTGACGGTCATCCGGGCGCCGGGGCGCATTAATCTTCTGGGCCGCCACGTGGACCACCGTGGGGGATGCGTGAATCTGACGGCGATCGACCGTGAACACATCCTCGTGGCGCGCCCGAGAGACGATACGCGTGTGCGCGCGCGCAATGCCGATGCGAATGCCTTTGAGGAACTCGAGTTTTCGGTCGATGATTTGCTGCGCCAAGTGCGGCTGGACCAGTGGCGCGATTTTGTGGATAGCGAAACCGTGATCAAAATGGTGCGCGATCTCGAGGGGAATTGGAGCAACTATCTCAAAGCGCCCATGCTCCGGTTGCAGGAGAAGTTCAAAGATCGATGGATTCACGGGGTGGATTGCGTCGTGAGCGGAGACATCCCGATGGCCGCGGGTTTGAGTTCGTCGTCCGCGCTGGTGGTGGCTATGGCCGAAGCCCTCGTAATGGCCAACGCGCTGGATGTGGCCCCGCACGATCTCGTGGACCTGTGCGGCGAGGGCGAATGGTTCGTCGGAACACGCGGCGGAAGCGCGGACCACGCCGCCGTGAAGCTCAGTCAGTTCGGCCAGGTGGTCACGGTCGGCTTTTTCCCGTTTGGCATACACGGGTACGTGCCTTTCCCGGAGGGCTACGCGCTGATCATCGCCAATTCGCGGGTGCAGGCGCGCAAAGCCGAGGGCGCGCGCGACGCCTTCAACGAACGTGTCGCTTCGTATGAACTGGCCGTGCACTGGGTGCGCAAGCTTTTCCCGAACTACGCGCCGCTCATTACGCATCTGCGCGACATCTCGCCCGAGGGTCTCGGCGTGCGCTCGGCAGACATCTACCGCATTCTGCTTGATGTTCCCGAGAGCGTGAGCGCGGAGACGTTGCGGCAGGTGCTGGGAGACGACGTATTCGAGCGTGCCGCATCGATGCACACCGCACGCGAGCATTATCCGCTGCGGGGGCGGCTGCTGTTCGGTATCGCCGAATGCGAGCGAAGCAAGATGTTGCACGGCCTGCTTCTCGAAGGCAGCCTCGAACGTCTCGGCTGGCTTATGAACATTTCGCATGACGGCGACCGGGTGTGTACGCCGGCGGGCGAGCCGTATGTGCCGCCGCTCGATGATGCTTATCTCAGCGCACGGATCAGTGACCTGCAGAGCGAGGACCCCGCTCGCGTGCTGGCCGGACAATTGTACGCGCAGCCGGGGTGTTATGCGTGCAGCATACCCGCAATCGACAAGATGGAGGATGTTGCAATCAAGACACCCGGAGTGTTGGGCGCGCAGTTATCGGGCGCGGGGTTGGGCGGCTGCATGATGGTTCTGGCAAAAGCGGATGCTGGCGATGAAGTGATTGCCCGGCTCAACCAGCAATATTATGAGCCAGGCGGCCTCGAACCGGGCGCCAGCGCGTTTGTGCCGATTGCAGGGTGTTCGCCGTTGTCCATTTCGGAATGATACGCTGTCCGGCAGCGGTCAATGCATTCCAACCAGAGGCAGCTTCGGGAAGAAGATCGCCATCAGCGCAAAAACTGCCACCAGCAGCGCCGTCAGCCAGCTTATCCGGTCCCCCAGGGCGAAGATAACTGGGTCGTCATCCAGTTCGCCGCGCTTGGCGATGAACCAGATGCGCGAAATCCAATACACCAGCAGCGGACAAATCAGCCAGAGCGCCCAGGGATTCGCGTAAAACCGCGCCATTTGCTCACTGTTGATGTACAAGGCCAGCACCAGCACCGCCATATACCCCGAGGTCGGCCCGAGGGTCTCGACCAAGCTCAGATCCTGCAGCCGGTAGCCCCGCCCGATCGCGTGTTCTGTGGAGTTGTTATCGAGGGAAAGCCGGTGGAGTTCCGTGTAGCGTTTGACAAACGCCAGCGACAGGAAGAAGAAGCCCGAAAACGCCAGCAGCCATTGTGACACCGGCGTGTCGGTGGCAAAACCGCCGCCTAGAATGCGCAACGCGTAGAGGCCCGAGAGCACGAGCACATCCACCATGACAAACCGCTTGAGCCGCAGCGAATACGAAAGCGAAAGGAAACCGTAGAGACCTATGAGCAGGGTTGCGCCCGGGGGCAGCATCAAACCCGAGAGCAGCAATGCGGCGGCAAGCAGGCAAATTCCAAGCACAAGCCCAAACCGGCACGACAAAGCACCCGAGGCAAAAGGCCGGTTCTTCTTCGAGGGGTGAAGCCTGTCCGCTTCTCTATCAAGCACATCGTTGACCACGTAAATGCCGGATGCGGCGAGGGAGAACGCGCAGAACATAAGCGCGGCCGAACTCCATGCGGCCCATTCGTCCCACCGTTGTGCCAGCAACAACGGCAAGAACACCAGCGTGTTCTTCGCCCATTGGTGCGGCCGAAGCGCCCGCAAGACATGCCCAGCACCTGTTCGTGCGTTGTCAGTCATCGCCCGCTGA
>SLSB01000538.1 GCA_007130675.1 Candidatus Hydrogenedentota bacterium
GCGCCCAGCCGAAGGCGCAGCGTTCGAGTCGCCCCCACCCGGACATTGCCTGCGGGTTCCCCCGTGCCCGCATCGGTCACGGTACCTTTCACGGTGATGCCTTCGGCCGAAACCGGGCCGCTTAACGCCAGCAGACCCACCACCAGGACGGTCGCACAGGCAAGGCGTGTCGGGTGTTGAAACATGGCCATCATTTTCCCTCGATTGAGAAGCTACAATCACTCACGAGGCGCATTATACCCCCGGACCCCGGTCGATATTCCAACGCGGAAATCGAAACTATCGAGTTAACCACCACCCCCTGAGCATCCAAGGTCATTTTCAAGGGAGAGACGCCATCAAAAGAACGAAATAGCCCGTCAAACACCCCAATGTCGCTATTGTGATGAAGCCTTTGTCCTGCGCTGCCGCGCAGACAGACACACAAGCCGCTTTGATTGGATGCCAAGATCTAACCATGCGCCGAGCATGGGGATAAGCACATGCCGGATTCTTCTTCCGTTGTGGAACACTTGGCAGATACCGTATTTGACACGCCTTCGCACCCGCTGTAAAGTCAGCTTCGCAGAGCGAAACCGGCGGGATTTGCCATTAATCGGAGGCAGCCATGATGGATATTGCTGATCAGACGCGCTACGCTCGACACCTCTCGACCCGCATGGATGCCCGTGCTTCCATCGTGCACGAGCTGCTGCTGCCTATGCTGCTGTTCGCGGCGCTGGGCGGTCTGGCGTGGGCCATTCGGGGGACCGCGGGGTGGGCGCCGATCGACGGCACGGTCGTTCCCGGCTTGGCGTGGGGTGTGCTCTGGTACTACCTCTGCCACCGCAAGGGGATCGACGCGCGCGGCGTCGTGCTGTGGCTGGGCATGGGCATCGCGCTCGGCGGGCAGCTTGGGTACGGCCGTTATGTCTCATGGATTCAAGGCAATTTCCCCGTCGGCGGCGAAGTCCTCTCCGTCTCGCCGTGGGCCGGGGCGGTCTGGTTTTTCATTTGCGGCATTGGCTGGGGCGCACCGGGGGGCATCATGCTTGGCTGGGCTCTCGACGGGCAGGCCTCGGTGCGGCGCTGGGCGGTCCGCGTAATACTGACGCTGCTCCTGCTCGTGATCCTCTTCAACCTCGGCGACATGTTCTTCGGAGAAGGCATCGTTAGCCGCGTCGGCCGCATGATCCGGCACACGGCCCCGGGGTTCCTCTATCCGGCCGCGGACCAGGTCTCGTACGCGGGTGAACTGGATAGCCATCTCGGGAGCACCGTGTACCTCAACACGCAAAACTTCCTTGTGGTGCTCTGGTGGGCAATCTGTATGGCCATCGCGGCATTCAAGCGCGAGCGAGCCACCCTCGTCGCCGGCGGCGTCATTGGCGGATTGTTCGGCTTCGGTTTTCTCATCAGCGCGCTATGGGTGTTCGGCTACACCTACGCGCCCGGCTACACCGACTGGTGGAAGGTGTGGGAGGTCCACTCGGGGATCAACCTCGGCATCCTCTATGCCATTGTGTTGTACTGGGCGATTCGGCAGGTCGACAAGCGGCCCGCGGCGCCGACGCCAACGATGTCCGAGTGGCGCATCACCGCGTTCTGGGCAGCCGCCGGGTTTGTGCTCGTCTACGTGTCCGGCGTTCAGTATTACTTCTCGAGCCTCGTGCCTGTTGCGGTCCTTTACCCCCTCGCGCTGTTGGGCGCGATGTGGCTGCCCGGCATTCCACACGATGCCCGCGAACGGCGGCTTGGCGTCACGCTCGCCTACAGCGCGTTTATCCTGGTATACATCCTCGCGCATGGCTCGTCGAAGACGGCAGGCGTTGTTCTCGAGCTGTACACGCTTGCGGAGGCATCCGGTTACAAGTGGCCCGCGGGCCGCATCGCCATCTTCCTTCCGGTCGCACTGGTGTTAGTCGCCGGCTGGCTTGCGGGAACGTGGCGCATGTTGCGCGCGCCATACCCGCCCGGTCTGCCGGAACCGGGCGCGACCCGTTTGCCGGAACGTATCGTCGACCTGTGCACGTTTACCGGCATCGTGGGCGCATTCACGATCTGGCCCGAGGGGTTGCACAAGCTCGGGCCGCTGTATGCCATCTGCGTGTTTCTGGCGGTATTCGCCGCAATGCGAATCAACAGCCGCTTCGACCGTATCGATCGGGCGGCATAGCCCGGTTGTCGAGAGTTCAGGCACTCAGGTTCCAGAGTCATTCGATGCCGGGTCTTCCTGGCCGTCTATGCCGAACCGGATTTCTACTCGCCGAAATACAGCACGGGCGACCAGGCTTGTTTGCCTTCGGCATCGGTGATTTCAACCCGCACGTATTTTACCGGGCGTCTCATTTGAAACGAGCCGCTGGTGAGCGGTTCATCTTCCGCGATGATTTGGCGGCCGTTGGGCGCCGTGGCGTAGAACTGGATTTTCTGCACCGGCGAGCACTCGACGATTACGGTGTCGTCTTCGACGCGCAGGTCCGTAAATTCGGGACCTGTGGTGCCGTAGTACGCGCCTATGCGCAACGCTTCCATCACGGCATCAAGGGTCAATTCTTCCGCCCTAATCATCGTCCATGCCAGCCTCAGCGAATTGTCGTCATGTACATCATCCACCGCCACCGCCGGAAGGCGCCATCCC